>NZ_JACGUZ010000070.1:0-2072 GCF_014076955.1 Colwellia sp. Bg11-12 | reverse complement strand
TTAGTTCTCAGGGTAGCAACACTTACAGAAGCAAGAAAAAAACTTAGTAACCAAGTTAAAGTGAATTTAAGTGATATAGGCATCAACTTTCCGATAAAAATATAACGCCCCATTAAGAGGCAAATGATAGTTGGCTAAAATAAGCGACGAAGGAGCAAATAGCCAACTGTTATTTGTCCTGCTTGAATGGCTTGTTATGTGTTTTTGAACCGTTGCATCAAATATATACCGCCAACTATGGTTCCAAAAGGAAAGCTTAGCAAAATAATTATAGAAAGAGGTAAAGCAATTTTATGAACAGTTTTACTTTGCTTAAGTAGATAAATACCACAAAGCCAAGCTAAAAAGTTTACTACCAATAATATATTTATAAGTAGAATTAAAAACGTTGGTAATGAATCAAGGTTTGAAAGTTGCGATATACCTAATATGTATACAAATAGAAATGCACATGTAGCAACTGCTCCGTAAATGGTAAACGCCCAGCCCGATATTTTAAATTGATTATCCATAATACTTATAATTCTCCATGATTAAGAAACACATAACGCCCTATTAAGCGGCAAATAATAGTTGGCTAAAATTGCGAGGAACGAAGCTAGCCAACTGTTATTTGTCCGTTTGAATTGCTTGTTAGGTGAAGTTTGTTTGTAAATACAAAACCTTAAAGCAAACACTAAAAGTTAATCTTACATTCGCCACCTTATAAACACAACTGCTAGATTTTGACCCACAACACCAAAATTTTATAAGCAAATACGCAAGGACATTTTGTCTTTAATAATGCCCGCAGACGTTATTTGCGAAAGTGACGTAGAACTTGGCGAAACACACTGAAACCACTTTTATTAAACACAAACACAGAACAAAAATGGGCAAATACTTTTAACAATTAAAACGAAGTGGCGATTACACCTAACGCCCCATTAAGAGGCTTTTAATTGTTGGCTAAAATGTGAAGCGGAGCGGAACCTAGCCAACTGTTAAAAGTCCTGCTTGAATGGCTTGTTATGTTTACTTACTTTTAGCCTTATTGATTGAGCGTTTTACAGCTTTAACTTGACCTTCACATTCTTGACGGGCATCTCCATCCATATCAGAACATTTCCTCGATTTTTTACTAGTAATTATAATTGCTTCGATGAGCGCTGCTGATTTGCACACAGGATCATTACAATTATTATTTGCAGGATAAGGCCTTGAACTACAACCTGATAAATAAACACAAAAAATTAAAATGTAAATCCATTTCATACTGACTCCTCGCCACTAGCGATGTAAACATAACGCCCCATTAAGAGGCAAATGATTGTTGGCTAAAATAAGCGACGAAGGAGTAAGTAGCCAACTGTTATTTGTCCTGCTTGAATGGCTTGTTATACGTACTATTGCTCGGTTTGTTTTTTTATTGATTTATTCAGAGCATCAACTTGTTCTTGCTTCCTTTTACGACAATCGACTCTATCTTGAGCGTGTCCCTGTTCACATTTTAAGGATGCTCCATCATGTCCTGTTACAGCAGATACGCCTGTATAAACAGCTTGTTGAAATGTGCTACATGCAGAAAGAAGCAAAAGTAAAATAAAAGATAAATATTTCATTGAAACTGAATCCTTTTGGTACGTATAACGCCCCATTAAGAGGCAAATAATGGTTGGCTAAAATAAGCGACGAAGGAGCAAATAGCCAACTGTTATTTGTCCTGCTTGAATGGCTTGTTATGTTGATTTTCAATAGATTTTTTGATTGCATTTACTTGTTGGACACATTTTTGTTTAGCTGTTCCAACTTTATCTAAACATTTCACATTATCTGACTTTATTGGCATAGAACCCAAAAAATGCTTGCAGTTACCTCCTGAACCATCAGGTTTAGGATAAGCACAACACCCACTTAAAAAGAAAAAGACAGTTAAATATATATATTTATGCATCAGTATATCCTTATCAACATAACGCCCATATTAAGCGGCAAAAATTAGTTGGCTAAAATGTTGAACGAAGTGAAAACAGCCAACTGTTTTTTGTCCGTTTGAATTGCTTGTTAGGTTAAATTTATTATAAAACCAGTTA
>NZ_JACGUZ010000069.1:0-61918 GCF_014076955.1 Colwellia sp. Bg11-12 | reverse complement strand
TCTAGCGACAATAGCACTGTGGCACCACCTGATCCCATTCCGAACTCAGAAGTGAAACGCAGTAGCGCCGATGGTAGTGTGGGAGTTCCCATGTGAGAGTAGGACATTGCTAGGCGCCTATTAAGTTTAATAGTGATCACTTATAGTGGCATTGTTAAGCGGATGTTTAAGACATACCAACTCTATGTTGATATGTCGGCCCCGTGGAGGGGTTCCCGAGTGGCCAAAGGGACCAGATTGTAAATCTGATGGCTCAGCCTTCGGTGGTTCGAATCCACCTCCCTCCACCACTTCTTTCCTTATTAATAACACTCAAAAAAATTCATAAATATTTATTCATATATTAATATCACTTCATCAATATTATTTATCCTTTGCTAAATCTTTCTTTATACCTATATATTTATCATTTAGTTTCATAAATCGTTTATACGACTCACTGTCTGATCCTAACTTACTAAACTCTTTAATTAACTCTTCTGCGAGTGCTAAGTCACTATTACGTTCATTATTTGTATCAAATGAAACCAGTAATACTTGTAAAAGGTTTAGCTTGATCCCTATGTGATTAGGAAAATGAACTAAGGCTTTATTAAGCTTATCAATTGCCAAACTATAATGATTAGCTCTGTATAGGTTGTTACCAACTTCTAAAGCATTTTGAGCGGCAATTTTGTCACTATCACGCAAAGGTTTACCAAACAGGGAGGCTATTTGTGAAAGTAGCTCGGTATTGTCTGGGTTAGCCTGAGCTAGTTCATTAAGTAAGTTCTGTGCATAAGCTGATCTTTGCAATGCGATTAGTGATTTCGCAATGGCAATAGTCCCTGACGTCGATAATTGGTATTTAAATCTACTTAATAGACGTTCCGCACCCTTAAGGTTTTCTTTAGAAAGTTGAGTTTCATTTGCCTTATGATGTAATCTTGCCGTTAATAATTGGCTATGGATTTTTAACTCAGCAGAGCTAAAATCTTTCACCATATCTGTAAGCGCTTTAAAGCCTTTATTATTTAATTTACGTACTTGAAATGTACTCAGGTTTTCTGCGTATTCAAGCAAGGCTTCGACAAAAAGTAATGCATTTTCAGGTTTTTTATGGACAGAGTGGTAGGCTAACTCATTGGTTTTAGAGAGGGCATATGTTGCTTTATCAAAGTTCTCGTTACTAACACATAAATCAGCATAATTTTTCAATCGTAATACAGAACGTGGTGATATCAATAAGGCTTTTTCTAGAACATCTTCAGCTAAATTAGGTTGCTGTGTTAATTTATAAGCTTTAGCCAACCAGTCATAAGCTGATAGATAAAGCGGATTACTATCAACAACAGCACTGAAATAATGTATCGCTAAGTCGAAGTTGTTTTCAACTAAGGCTATTTTACCTAAGCCAATTGCTGCCCATTGACAATTAGGAGCACCGAGGTAAGCATCATAAATTTCTCTTGCTTGATCAAATTGTGCTAATTCAAAATGTTGTCGTGACTTTATTCCTAAACATTCTGTTTTATATGTAGAATTTTGTGTAATCAATCGTTCACAAAGCAATAAGACCTTTTGAAAATTATCTGCATCCATCGCTTTATAAATGTTGAGCATTGCGCCTTTTTTTTGAAAACACCTTGACAATCGGGTACTTAGGTCATTGAGGGTATAAGGTTTTGCTAAATATTCATCAGGTTTATGTTCGAGTGCTGCTAGCACCATCGCTTGAGATACCTCTGCGGTGATCATTACTATCGTACAATGGCGTGATATTATTTGCTTAGCACGTAATTCTTCAAGAATTTGCTGACCATTTTTTTTATCTTCGCCCAGATCATAGCCTAATAAAATCACATCGAACTTTATCTCATCACACAGAGACATAATATCAGGCGCATGATGACTGGTATCAACTTTCATTGCGCCTAGACTATATGCGAATATCTTCAATGTATCGCGCGATTGTTTAATATTGTCGACAACGAGAAAATGTTTGTTGCCGTAATCAATATCACTCATAAATTCCCTTTCAAAGTCTCGTTACCACAATGACTTTTAACGGAAAATAGAGGGCTTGTCTAGTTTTGTGAGCAAGTAACATTAAATATTCGTGTTTTGGTAAAATTCAACGGTCAATACGACTACTCGTAATTGCACTTAACATAGCTATACTGTATTCTGCAACGCCGCTGTACATTGGCTAACTTCCACTTTTTATAAAGAGATTTATCTATGGGTTTTACCTCGTTGGGCTTATCTGCCCCGATTCAAAAAGCGATTGCTGAGAAGGGTTATACCGAACCATCTCCAATTCAAGCACAAGCTATTCCTGCCGTATTAAGTGGGCAAGATGTTATGGCTGCTGCACAAACGGGAACAGGAAAAACAGCAGGATTCACTCTACCAATTTTGGAACGCTTATCCGGTGGCAATAAACCACAAGCTAATCAAGTTCGTACCCTTATTTTAACGCCTACACGAGAGCTCGCTGCGCAAATATACGAAAATGTGGAAATGTACGGTAAGTATTTACCTTTAACGGCTACTGTTGTTTTTGGTGGTGTTAAAATTAATCCGCAAATGATGCGTTTACGCCAAGGTGTCGATATATTGGTAGCAACGCCAGGTCGTCTTCTTGATCTTTATAATCAGAAAGCGGTTAGTTTTAAACAACTTGAAATACTCGTACTCGATGAAGCGGATAGAATGCTAGATATGGGCTTTTTACGTGATATTAAAAAAGTTTTATCGGTATTACCAAAACAACGCCAGAACCTTTTATTTTCAGCAACCTTTTCAGAAGATATCCGTGATTTAGCACGTGGATTAGTAAATAACCCTGTAGAGATCTCAGTTAGCCCAAGAAACACCACGGCAGAGAAAGTTGCACAGGTAATATATCCGGTTGATAAAAAACAAAAAGCTGGACTATTAACCGCATTAATAAAAGATAATGGTTGGCAACAAGTTTTAGTGTTTATGAAAACTAAACATGGAGCGAATAAATTAACGAAGCAACTAGAAGCTGAAGGTATAAAAGCTGCAGCAATTCATGGCAATAAAAGCCAAGGGGCTAGAACAAAAGCCTTAGCCAATTTTAAAGATGGCACAGTGAATGTTCTAGTTGCCACAGATATTGCGGCACGTGGTATTGATATTGACCAATTACCACAGGTTGTTAACTTTGAATTACCTAATGTAGCAGAAGACTATGTTCACCGAATCGGTAGAACAGGTCGAGCAGGTGCCAGCGGTAAAGCTGTTTCTTTAGTGTGCTCAGATGAAATTGATTTATTGAATGATGTAGAACACCTTATACAAACTCATATTCCTCGTGAAGTTATCGAAGGGTTTGAACCTTTTAATGTTTTATTGGAGTCACGCCCGCTAAGACCTTTGAAAGCAAATAAACCTAAAAAGGCTAAATTCGAACATCATGACGGACAGCGTTCTGCAGATAATGCTCGAGGCCATAAGCCACAAAGTAAAAACCCTCGTCATAGAAATGACAGTAACGCGAATAAAGATTCAAATGCAGGTGGCCGTCGTAAAAATCCAGCAAGTACCGCCCCTAAAAATAGTGGTGACCCTTATTCAGCTTCACGCTAATTAAAAAACTAAGGCTCTTATTGAGCCTTAGTTTCTTTTAGCTAATAATTTATCAAGGTTATTGGCAAAGGCTTGTCTGTCACCTTGACTAATAGGTGGAACACCACCTGTTTGAATGCCGCTAGAGCGTAAAGTATCCATAAAGTCGCGCATGTTGAGCCTTTGCCTAATATTGCTTTCGGTATAAAGCTCACCTCTAGGGTTTAGAGCTAAACAACCTTTTTCTACGACTTCTGCCGCTAACGGTATATCTGCAGTGATCACTAAGTCATGTGCACTACAGCGTTTAACAATTTCATTATCAGCCACGTCAAAACCTGAACTTACTTGTACAAAGGAAATAAACTTGGACGGTGGCATTTTTAGAAAATGATTGGCGACTAAAATAGTTTCAATTTTTGCACGGTCAGCCGCACGAAATAAGATATCTTTAATTACCGCAGGACAAGCGTCGGCATCGACCCAAATTTTCATTATATTCCTCTTAGATTTATTGATTGCGATTGTTAGGCGGATATATTTCTATTTTAATATGATGATTGTTGGTATACCTAGTAGAATATATACAATGGTAAAATTTTAAATTGAAGGGTATCCATACATAAGGGTAACCCATTAATATCTTTTAAGAGAGTTAAAGCATGAACAAACCACAAAGAGACATCACCCTTAGATTTTTAGCCGAACCACAAGATGTAAATTTTGGTGGTAAAGTTCACGGTGGGGCGGTAATGAAATGGATCGATTTAGCTGCTTATGCTTGCTCAGCTGGTTGGAGTGGTCGCTATTGTGTAACTGCTTATGCGGGTGGTATACGTTTTATTGCTCCGATTCATGTTGGTAGCTTAGTTGAAGTTGAGGCGAAGGTGATCTACACCGGTAATTCATCAATGCATATTGCATTAGAAGTTAATGCCTGTGATCCAAAGTTCCTTAATCGTACCTTAACCACTCATTGCATTGTTATAATGGTAGCAGTGGACGAGAACGGTAAGTCTGAAAAAATACCAACGTGGATCCCAGAGTCACCAGAAGATATTAAACAACATGAGTCAGCGATAAAGTTGATGGAAATGCGCAAACTCATTGGCGAAGAAATGCAAATTTTTGTGGAATAGTCATGCTACCTAATACAAAATCTGATAGGAATATTTTATAGTGCAAGCTCTAGACGAACAACAAATCAAACTCGTTTTAAATTACGATGATGCTCAACGAGCAAATTACTTTCTGAAAGAAGTTGTCGCAAATAATGAAATTTGGATATTAAAAGACGAGCACGGCTGTGTGATGCTTAATACTGAAGATGAAGATTGCGTACCTGTCTGGCCAAATAAAGAATTTGCGCAAGCTTGGGCCACAGATGAATGGCAAGAATGTCAGGCAGAAGCTATTTCATTAAGTAAATGGTTTAGTCGTTGGTCACATGGGCTAGTAGAAGATGAGTTAGCTTTAATCGTTTTTCCAAGCCAAAATGAACAAGGATTAGTGTTCTATCCTGAAGAACTTGAACAAGAACTAAAAAACAAACAGAAAAATCAATCAGCAAAAGGTGAGCGTTAATTACATGAGTTTTACTTCTTTAGCATTAGACAAAAGCTTAACCGATGCTGTTAACGCTCTCGGTTATACCGAAGCCACCCCCATTCAGCAAAAGGCTATTCCTGTTATATTAGCAGGAAAAGATATTATGGCTGGAGCACAAACGGGGACAGGTAAAACAGCCGCGTTTGCTTTACCTATTTTACAAAAGTTAATGACTGAACTCCCTGAACAACGTCCAGTGCGTGCTTTAGTGTTAACGCCAACAAGGGAGCTTGCACAACAAGTCTATAAAAGCTTTGTCAGTTACGCAGAGAATACTGAGCTCAATATTGCCGTCGTTTATGGTGGGGTTAGTATTAATCCACAAATTACCGCGTTGAATAAAGGCGCAGATGTCTTAGTCGCAACACCTGGGCGATTGCTTGACCACATCATTAATGGATCACTGGCATTAACTGAGTTGGAATTTTTAGTTTTCGATGAAGCTGACCGCATGCTAGATATGGGCTTTAAGGATGAAATTGACCGCATCTTAAATCGTGTTCCATTAAAACGCCAAACGCTTTTATTTTCAGCGACCTTCGACGATGCAATTTTTAAACTCAGTAAAAACTTATTAACCGACCCTGAATTAATTGAAGTTAGCGAGCGTAATGCTGCAGCAACGAAAGTAGAGCAAGTGCTTTACACAGTAGATAGTGACCGAAAACGTGAGTTAACCTCATTTTTGATTGGCTCAAAAAACTGGAAGCAAGTGCTTATTTTTACCCGCACTAAACAAACAGCGGATGATTTAGCAAAAGAAATGTGTAAAGACGGCATTAAAACGCAGTCGATTCATGGTGATAAATCTCAAGGTGCACGCGACAAAGCATTAGCAGAATTTAAAGAGGGCAAAACGCGTGCCTTAGTTGCTACCGATGTTGCTTCGCGTGGTTTAGATATTGCAGACTTAAATTATGTCATTAACTACGAACTCCCTTATATCGCGGAAGATTATATTCATAGAATAGGAAGAACGGGTCGAGCAGGTAATGAAGGATTAGCTGTTTCATTGATGAGCCCTAGCGAAGAATGGTTATTAGAAGCGGTTGAAAAAGTACTTGATACTCGCTTATTACAGCAATGGTATCCTGGTTATGAACCTGACTTAACAAAAACAGAAAAACCGGCAAGAAAAGGTGGACAGAAGCAGCGCGACAGACAAAAAGCGTTAGGTGATAGTAGTGGTGCTAAAAAGCGCTCAGGGCCTAAAAACAAATATACACGTAGATAGTTAAGCTGATTTTAGATACATTCACTGCGATGATAACGCTAATCGCAGTGAATATTGTGTAATGATCACAAGGTAAATAAGTGTGCTACTAATGCGGTGTAATCAGCGAAAAAGTTTTTATCATCTAATGCTTTGGAATTTATTAAATATTTACCGTTGACCACCATCGTAGGTACCCCTGTTAAATAGCGAGCCTTTGATAACTTATCTTGAGTTTGTTTATTACGTTTAGCTTCGCTAACAATACTAAAGCTTTTCATGCCTTTATCAAACTTAGCGCCATTACCACCACTTAATATAAAAATCTCACGAATATCTTGTTCTGTCTCTATTGTTGATCGATCCGTTTGTAAATATTTAAAAACAGCAGGTGAAAACTTTTTAGCTATCGCTGTTTTTTCAGCAATGATAAGTGACTTACTCAACATAAATTGAATATCAGGCGTTGTTTGTCGCATAAAATCCACATGGGTTTTTTCTAGCTTTACCCCTTCAGGCAATACTTTTTCGAATTCAGTTAAGTAAGGTTCGTAAGCGCGACACGCAGGACAGTAATAAGAGAAGTATTCACGCAGCTCGGGTTTGTTAGTGCCTTGTGCGGAAATAACGGTATAGTGCTTACCTTCTTCAAATTTACTTTCTTGTGCTGCAACCGCTGTCGCAGCGAATAAGGTCAAGGCGATGAATCCACCAAATAGTGTTTTAAGAGCTTTCATGGTTATCCTCAGAGAATCATTTATTAATTTTTATTGTTGCGATTATAGACCAAAGTAAAAAGCGTCGGTTCATCGTAAAATGTAAAAGTTTATTACGAAACTTTTTATCGAAAGCCATTATTTAAAATGAATTAACAAACATAAGTTTAAATTATTTGAAATGATAGCTAAACGTTGTTGAAGTTTAGTTGTTTTATTTTTTAATATATTACTCTTTTCATCAGTAAGTTTTTTATTAGTTTCTTTATTATCAGTGGTTAACGTCTTTTTTTGCTTTTCCATTATCTATCCTTATTTATGGGTGTAACACTATTTTGTCAAAACAAAAAATGACAAACCAACGATATAAACTTACACTCAATATAAGTAAAACTTATGACTAATAAGTAAAGATGGATCAACGACTCAAGTATTTAAATGCAATGCGTACCTTTGAAAGTGCTGCTCGGCATAAAAGTTATAGTCAAGCGGCAGAAGAGTTGTTTGTTTCTCAAGCGGCGGTTAGCCAACAAATGCGGCAATTGGAAAATGTTCTATCCGTAAAGTTATTTGTTCGTACTGGTCGTAAAATGTTGTTAACGCCAAGTGGCGAGACCTTGTATGAATCAGCACATCAAGCGCTTAATATCTTGATAAAAGGGCTTAACAGTATTCAACATGAAGATATTGCTGGCGATTTAACGATTACGTCAACACAAGCATTTTGTTCTTTATGGTTAATGCCTCGTTTATATAAATTTTCTCAAGTACATCCGGATATTAATGTACGTATATTAGGCTCAAATCAAAAAGAAGATTTACAACAAAAACATATCGATGTGGCGATACGCTTTGGTGTTAACAAACAAGTGTCCAACGCTGACAATCTCGTCATGGAAGATTTTGGTGAAGACGTTGTTTATCCCGTTTGCTCCCCAAAATTATTACAACACATGTGGCTTCAAAGCCCCAAAGACCTCCTAGACTGCACCTTAGTTAGCTTAGCTAATGAACAGGTAGTTACTTGGGATAAATGGTTTGAACATGCAGGCGTCAAAGGTTTTGAAAACATGACTAAGAAAACAGAAGTTACCTCGAGCGACATGGCCTTAAATGCTGTACTAAGCGGTCATGGCGTAACGTTGGCTGCTAGTGCAATGTTTGCGCAATATATCCCTACAAAACAATTAGTTGTGCCTTTTAAAATTAAGCATCCAGTGATTTGGAAACGCTATTTAGCCTATGATCCTAATTCAGCGAAGCGCAAACGTATTCAGGTTTTTATTGACTGGGTGCGCGCCGAGATGGCAAGCTCATCACCGAAAGTATTATTAAGATAATTTTGCTTTCGTTACATTTATCTAAGGAATATCAGTAGATGCCCTGTATTTTAGTTATTGATGACCGTCCTGATATCCGTCTAAGTTTAGCGGTATTGTTAGAAGATCATCACTACACCGTTATTGAAGCCGACAACCCTCAAATTGCACAAGTGAAATTAAAAAATCATGCTATATCCTTGATATTGCTTGATATGAACTATCAACTAGACACGACATCTGGTGAAGAAGGTTTAGCTTTTCTTACCTGGTTACAAAACTCTTCACTTGCATATACACCAACAATAGCAATGACAGCTTGGTCAAACACCGACCTAGTCGTAAAAGCAATGAACTTAGGTGCTAACGATTTTATTGAAAAGCCTTGGCGTAATAAACATTTATTACATACTGTGGCACAGCAGCTCGACCTCTTAAATCTTTCAAGTCAAAATAAAAAATTAAAACAACAACTTATCAATGAAAATTGTGACGATTATGTCTGGCAATCACCGGTTATGACGCAATTATTGAAAAAAGTAAAAGCGGTGGCAAATACTGATGTCAGTATTTTATTAACCGGTGACAATGGCACAGGTAAAAGCGAACTTGCTCGTTTTATTCATCAAGAATCACAGCGTAATAATGAAGCTTTTATTGCTGTCAATATGGGCGCTATCAGCGAATCACTGTTTGAAAGCGAGATGTTTGGCCATAAAAAAGGCGCTTTTACTGATGCCAAACAAAACCGTATTGGACGTTTTGAACTCGCTGAAAATGGCACCTTATTTTTGGATGAAATCGCCAATATTCCACTTTCCCAACAAGCCAAACTACTCCGTGTATTAGAAAATGGAGAATACGAAACTCTCGGATCAAGCCTGACACAAAAAACAAATACTCGAATAATATCAGCTACTAATGCCGACTTTACTCAGTTACTAAGTGCTGAGTTATTTAGAGAAGATTTATATTACCGTCTTAATACTATTGAATTTAGAGTGCCATCGTTAAAAGAACGAACGGAAGATATTTTATTGTTAGCGCAATTCTTTGTTGATAAATTCACAAAAAAATATCAACGGTCTGTTCGCTCTATATCGCATGGTGCACAGCAAGCTATGCTTGATTACCATTGGCCAGGGAATGTCAGGGAAATGAGCCATTTAGTTGAACGAGCAGTATTGTTAGCTGAACATGAACAGTTATTGGCAGAAGATTTGCATATTAGAAATATCAGTCCCATGGGTGCAGTCGAAAAATTAGCCAACAATGCGCTTCAAAATAATGAGCAGAGTAATCAATTACCATTAATGACATTGGCTGAAGCGGAAGTTGCTATGGTTAAATTAGCGCTCAATAAAAGCGCAGGAAATGTACCTCAAGCGGCGTTATTGCTGGGTTTAACAAAAGCGTCGATGTATCGACGTGTGGAGAAATATGGCCTTGCTAAAAACTAATTCTCTAGAAAGCTTTATACAAAAAAAACTTGCCATACTATGTACTGTTATTTTGTTGTTAAGTGGTTATATTTCATGGCTTTTAACTATAAAGTGGCAGTGGATCGTTATTATTGAATTAGTGCTTTTTACGATTTGTTTTGGCTTTACGTTGTCAATAAAGCAGCGCGTGATGCGATCTTTTACCCGTGCTTCTTTACATTTAGATGCCATTACTCAGGAAGATTATAACCAATTTGGAAAATCAACTTTCCCAAAGGGTAAAGTTAGTGAATTCCATCAGCAATTGAAACAACTGAGTGAAAAGTTACAAACACAAAAGTCTCATTATGATCAGCAGGCTTTTCTGGTTTATCAATTGATCTCGCAATTAGACACACCAGTTTTAATATTTAATGAAAAACAGCAGCTTACGCTTGGTAACGAAGCGTTTTATTATCTATTTAAGCAACCATGGCAAATGTTTCGTCACGCCACTGCCGATTTATTGGGTTTACATTACAATGACGGACACTGGAAGTTCATAGAACAAGCGAAACAAAACCGCTGGCAAATACGTCACAGTGAATTTATTGATGATGGTGAAAACCATCAACTGCTGCTTTTTATTGATATTGAACCCGCATTGCGAGAAAGCCAATTAAATGCCTGGCAGCAAATCATTCGCGTACTCGGCCATGAGATCCGTAATTCACTAACGCCGGTATCTTCAATGGCAGAGACGCTGGCAGATAAAGCAAGCAATGAAAGAGACAAAATGGTGCTTGGTGTTATTACCGAGCGTTGCTTGCATTTACAATCTTTTGTGAACCGTTACTCGTCGTTATCACAAAAGCTACAAATAAATTGCCAGTGGTTGTCTGTAGAGCATGTGATTAGGTCTGTTTCAGGTTTGTTCACCGATATAAACATTACCCTTAACGCGCGTGTTAATGAATTTTGGGCAGATGGCGAGTTTATAGAACAAATTTTTATTAACTTATTTAAAAATGCTAAAGAGGCAGGCGCCACAGAAATAACGGTTAGCCTTGCTTTAGAAGATCAATATTATATTATTGAAATTACCGACGATGGCCATGGATTCTCTAACATGAACAACTTATTTGTTCCGCTCTATTCAACTAAACCACAAGGCCAAGGAATAGGGTTAAGCTTTTGTCGTAATATCATTGAACAGCATCATGGTGTAATGGAACTGCATAATAATAACGACAGTGGTCAACCGCAACAAGGAGTTACCGTAATGATGATACTACCTAAACCCAATGTTAATATGGGTTAGCAGCGGGTTCAATTATGAACTGGATAAAAGTTCGAAAATGAACTTCTGTTTAGTTGAGTAAGCTGAACCGATGAAACTGTTTGTAACAATATGTTGATTTGGAAATAATATATATTGTCATTTAATATGGAAGTTTTGCTATAGTGATAAAAATTACAAAAAGGACAATAATAAAATGAAATTATTTACAAAAGTAGTAGCCGCGAGTATTTTTACTGTATTAGCGACAGGTGCAATCGCTAACTCAGCAAGCTCTTTAAAGCATGCAGAAAAAGCGACTGATTTACGCCAATCAATATTTAGTTTATTGGGCAGCAACATGGGTCCTTTAGGCGGTATGGCTAAAGGAAAAATTGAATTTGACGCTGAAAAAGTATCAACGCATGCTTTACGCATTAATCAATTATCACTGATGATCGCAGATTATACCCGCACGAACACTTCGGCACATAAAGTGAAAACTGAAGCACTCGACAAAATTTGGGAACAACCTGATGCATTTTCAAAACGAATTGATGACTTAACAAAAGCATCGGCTAATTTACAAAAAGTTGCTTTAAGCGGAGATGAAAGTCTTATTAAAAAAGCGATTGGTGGCGTAGGTAAAACCTGCGGCGGTTGTCACGATGACTTTAAAGCAGAATAGTGCTTAACCCGCCACCATTTAAACGACTTTGGTACTTTGAAGTCTGATGGTTTCGGGTTTAATTAACATAAATTCATAAGTGATTTCAGCGGTGTAAAACACCCTGTAATCACCTATTGTTAAAATAACAAATGTATTAGTAGTAATATTCTTCTATAACAGGTGCATTCAGCACAACCAGCCAATAAACAAAACCCACAGCCACTATTACAATTAAAAGCGCAATCCATAACTTAGAGTGTTTGATTACATTTTTCTTATCAACTTTAGCGGCAAGCTTTTTTCCTGTGATCATCGGGAGTATTATCGACTGTTTTTTTACTCGCTCATAATAGGCTATTGCCAATAGGTGCATAGCAATGGCTGCAATCATAAAATCAAAGACATTGTGATGTAAAAACATCATAACTTGTTCTACTTCTTTACTAACACTATCGTAGTAAGGTCCTGAAGAAAATACATCGTCATTGATAAACAAGCCACTTATTGCCTGTAAACTGATGAGAAAAATCATCAAAAAAACCATCAAACTGCCTAATGGATTATGACCACTACTATCTTTAACTTGATTGTTTTTTAGATCCTTAATGTAGTTAATAAGGCGCTTAGGTGTTGGAAAAAAAGATCTAAACTGCGAGTGTTTAGTGCCAACGAATCCCCACAAAACTCTGAAAACAAGTAAACCTAAAGCGAAATAGCCAAGTTTTATATGAA
This sequence comes from Colwellia sp. Bg11-12, assembly GCF_014076955.1. Classification (NCBI taxonomy): domain Bacteria; kingdom Pseudomonadati; phylum Pseudomonadota; class Gammaproteobacteria; order Alteromonadales; family Colwelliaceae; genus Colwellia; species Colwellia sp. Bg11-12. The sequence continues at coordinate 49,384 of NZ_JACGUZ010000069.1, read as the reverse complement.
TATCAATCAAATTATTGTCTTGATCAGAAGTGTACCAAGAGGCAATAACGGTAAAGGCAAATAGCCAATGAAAAAGTCGTAAAGGTAAATCCCAAATAAGAACATGTTTCAGCAAGAGTCTATCCCTAATAGATATAAAGTATTAATTGTAATGGCTACAAATTATGAAGTAAAAAGGAATCACCGAATTATCTTGTACCAATAACGAAATGTTTTTAGTTCATTATTGAACTAGTACGAAAGTAGGGTTGCCGATTTAATGTTTCGTATTGATTTATAAGGAAAATATTATTGGCACGAAATTAGCTGTAGAAATATATATATATAGAAAGACGGTTAAGCAACAACCAAGAGAATAATGTGGATATTTTAAAACAAAAGCCTAAAAAGACATTGCTCAATAACAAAGGAGTAATAGCAACGATCGCCGTTGTCATTGTTATTATATTGGTGAGTTATGCGAAAGCGTCACTTAATAATGTCAGCCTAGCGAGAAAAGATCTGTTACTCGCAACAGTCAAACAAGGAGATATAGACGTTACCGTGGAAGGATACGGAAAGTTAACCTCAGATAAGTTGCAATTAATTACCACACTCACCAAAGCAACGGTTGAAGAAATAGTATTAAAACCTGGCGCGACCGTTACCAAAGAAAGCGTAATCGTAAAATTAGCGAACCCAGAACTGCAGCAACAAGTGCAAAGTGCTGAATATTCAGTAGCTGAGTTAAGAGCTAACTTACGCCAACTAAAATTAAACCAAAGACGCGAAACACTCACCGAAAAGTCAAATTATTTAGAACTTGTATCACAGCATAAAGGGGCTCGTTTGACGTTAACCGCACAAAATAAATTGGTAAAAAGCGGTATTGTCAAACAAATAGACTATCAAGAAAGCATATTGCGTGAAGATCAGTTAAAAGAACGAATTGAAATTTTTAAAGAACGTAATGAACAACTTAAAGAAGTGCATAAAGAGGCGATAAATATACAACTAGAACGTATTAAGCAAGTCGAACAAAGACTAACAATCGCTAAAGACCGGAAAAATAAATTAGTGGTAAAGGCCGGTTTTGACGGTGTGCTACAACGTTTATCTGTAAATTTAGGGCAAAGCTTGTCTCCAGGGCAAGAAGTCGCCCTAATTGGTAGTGTTACTGAATTAATTGCGTTGATCCGCGTGCCACAAAACCAAGTGCAATTAGTTAAAATTGGTCAGAACGTTATCGTTGATACCCGACAAGAACTCATTAAGGGGAAAGTTAAGCGCATTGACCCTATTGTTGACCAAAACACCGTCGAGGTGGAGATATCATTCCCTGGGGAACTCCCTAAAAGTGCAAGGCCAGAACAAAGTATTGATGCGGTGATCACGGCTAAAGTGCTGAAAAATATTTACTACATAGACCGACCTGCAAATGTGCAAGCGCAGAGTGAAACTTCGCTGTACAGGCTTAATGAAGGAATGTCCGAAGCTAAAAGAGTCGACATAAGTTTTGGAGAAAAAACTGGACGATTTATTGAAATAAGTGCGGGAGCCAACTTGGGCGACCAATTTATTATTTCAGATTTAAGTAACTATAAAACAGCAAAAATCTCGATTCTATAATTGAGTCATAAAATTACAAAAGGATAGGTACATGAGCACAGCCATTTTATTATTAAAAAATATCGGTAAAATTTTTGAAACCGAAGAACTTGAAACACATGCTTTGAAATCAATTAACTTAACCGTTAATAAAGGAGACTACGTTTCAATATCTGGTCCTTCTGGTTGTGGTAAATCAACACTTTTATCAATTATGGGCTTACTTGATGTAAGTAGCAGTGGTGAGTATTTTATTGAAGGTGTCAATGTTACTGATTTATCACTGGATCAAGCTGCAGAAGTCAGAAATGCAAAGATTGGATTTATATTTCAATCGTTTAATTTAATAGACGAGCTTTCAGTTTTCGACAACGTGGCGCTTCCATTACGCTACCATGCAGATAAGCCTAATAACGCGACAATTAAAAAGCGTGTCATAGAATGTTTAGAAAAAGTAGGCTTGTCACATCGAATTAGCCACAAACCTAATCAGCTTTCGGGCGGACAACAACAACGTGTTGCTATTGCTCGTGCGTTAGTTGCTAACCCTGCAGTGCTATTGGTGGATGAACCAACGGGTAACCTTGATTCAAAAAGTGCTGACCAAGTTATGGATGTACTCGATCAATTAAATAAAGCGGGTACAACTATTTGTATGGTAACGCATGATCCGCGCTATGCAGATATGGCGCGTACTAAAGTGCAACTTCTTGATGGTGCTATTCTACAAGCACCGGTAGCAAAAATGGTCGGGTAAATAGGCTAACTCAATAAGTACTTTGTACCGTCATACTGAATTTATTTCAGTATCTAAAGTTGTTGAAAAGTTTAAAAACCAGATCCTGAAACAAGTTCAGGATGACGATAGAGACTGCCTGAAACACAGGTTTATGTTCCAGACTAAACCTAAGTAACTACATACGTGTAGGCAAGTTCAGGGTGACGGCAGATATTACATTATGATCAACGGAAAACTTAACAAATGAACTTATTCTGCTATCAACTTAAACAAGCGTATTTAAGCTTAAAGCAAAAACCTATTTTTGTGCTTAGTGTGGTTTCTACCATGGGCCTAACATTAGGTGCTTTACTATGTGTGCTGACCTTAGCGTATGTCATGTTAATAAAACCCTTACCGTATCCTGACCAAGAACGTTTATATAATGTTGAACATCAATTAATCAGTAATGAAAATGTTATTGATGGCCGTGCATTTACCTACCCTAATCTAATGCATTTATATAACCAGCAATCGTTATTTGAGCAAAGTGTTTTAATGTATGTTGATGGTGGGGTCATTACTTCCTTGCCAAGCGAACCCATGGTGGCAATATCATTTATAACGCCGCAATGGTTTTCATTGTTCTCTGCCAAAATGGCGTTAGGGAAAGGATTTGAAGAAAGTGAAAAAGTTAACAGTTATAACCCCGTTGCCGTTTTAACTTATGAAACATGGCAAAATAAGTTTAATGGTGACATTAATGTGCTTGAAAAAAGCCTGACGTTAAGCGGAAATAACTACCGAATTATTGGTGTACTCGCAGAAAACAACATTGAAGCGCCACTCGCCGGCGCTGGTTTTAAAACCGAGTTATATCTTCCATGGGATTATAATTCGGTAAGTGAAAGAGAACGAAAACGTTGGGGAAATGATGATAGCGGTTTGATATATGTTGGTAAGCTGAATAAGCAATATGCGGAATATTCCAAGCCACAAATTGATCAAATACTAACAAAGGTCGTCAATGAGAATTGGCAAAGTAAGGTATCGGGTCATGATTTTTTTAAAAATTGGTCGATCGTACTCGAAACACAAACATTAAAATCTTTTATTGTGAGCGATGGTGAACGTAGTGTTTACTTATTATTGATTGGATCATTAGGTTTACTGTTTATCGCTTGCGCTAACATTGCCAATTTATTCGTTTCTCGAACAGTAGAGCGTCAACAACAACTTGCGATTTCTGCTGCTGTTGGTGCTTCTAAAGCACAATTATTTCGCAATATTTTAGCTGAAACAGGGCTATTAATGTTTGCTGCTATTTTACTCGCGCAGGTTGTTATTTTTGTTGGCTTTAGCGTTTTACAATATTACCTTGGTGACTTCCTACCGCGCATTAATGAACTTGAACTGAATGCATTTTCATTTTCCGCCTCTATTTTACTCTTAATATTGTTAACACTTACCTTCTCACATTTATGTTTGAAAATGATTAACTATCATGCGCTTAACGCTACTTTGCAATCAGGTGGCAAAGGCATTGGTATTCAAGTGTCAAAGCGTGTGCGAAACATCTTAATTAGCAGTCAAATAGCGACAGCAACCGCCTTAGTCTTTATTAATGTCGTTTTGTATAAAGACGCCAGTGAATTAGTAAACCAACCTTTGGGTTATCAAACAAATAACATTACCTCGGTCGTATTGGCATTACCCAATGTTGAAAGCGAGATAAAAGCACAAAAACTCACCGCCCTTAAAGCTGAGTTATTAGCTCATCCGAAAATAAAAAAGGTAAGCCAAGCGATGCGACCTACAGGCTTTGGTACTTTGGCATTAACGGCTATGGAAACAGACAATCGTTATACCGTGCTAGGGAAAGATATTGATGATCAATACTTTAGCATGCTCAAACAAGCGGTTATTGAAGGTGACAACTTTAGTGCGGCAGATATTAAAGACGACAGAAGCGTGATGATTGTTAATGATGTTTTTGCGAAAAAATTAGCACCAAAAGGCAGTGCAATTGGCTTTAAATTTAAAAATGGTGTTGAAGTCATTGGCGTTGTAAAAAGTATTAATATGCCTGGCATACAGAGAGTAGAGTCTCGTTTTTATTACCCCGCAAGTTTGGCAAGAAATATGTTGCTAATAGAACAGCATCAAGGGCAAATATTTAATCGTGATGAAATGATTAGTGCGATGAAAAGCGTTGATAAAAAATTAAGTTTATTCACCTTCACATCACTCAATGAATATAAAGACCGTCGATTATTTTCTTCAGTAACTACAGCCGTTACGACACTAGTATTGGCTATTTTAACGTTATTACTCTCGGGTTTAGGTTTGTACGGTATTCTTAACTATTCTAGCCAAATGCGTCGTTTTGAAATTGGTACTCGCATGGCTATTGGTGCAAAGGGTAAAGACATTGTTAGCTTAGTCTTTAAAGATAATGCTGGCGCATTAGGCATTGGTTTAGCGGTAAGCTTTATTGTATTACTTGTTTTGTATTTTGGTTTCAGTGATACATTAAATGCTTATATTAGCTTAGAGCTTCTCCCCTTATTTATTCTCACAGTGGGAGCAATATCACTGCTTTCATCACTTGCCTGTTATGTGCCGTTACGCCCGTTTATTAAAAATCCCGTTATTCATGCCTTAAAGGGGAGTGAATAATGTACCTGTTTATTTATCAACTAAAACAAGCGTTTTTAAGCTTAAAGAAAAAGCCAGGTTTTGTCTTAAGTGTTGTTTCAACCATGGGCGTTACCTTAGGTGCGCTGTTATGTGTATTAACGCTGGCTTATTTATTGTTGATTGAGCCATTGCCTTACCCCGAGCAAGATCGACTGTTTGTTGCCGATCATAAGGTTCTTGGCGATAAAAAAGAGACCAAAACAGTTGCTTATAGTTATGCTGGCTTGGTGCATTTATACAAAAGTAAAGTGGCCTTTGAACAAGCGGCAATCATGTATTATGACCAAGATGTGATCCTTTCTCACCTTAGCCAACCACTGGTTAATACCACTTATGCCACGCCGGAGTTACATCAACTGTTAGCGTCGACTATGGCAACAGGTCGAATGTTTGCGGCGAGCGAAGCCTTAGATACCAATAACCCAGTAGCTATGCTCAGTTATAATACTTGGCAGCAAAAATATGATGGCAGTGCGGATATTCTTGAACAAAAAATCAATGTCAGAGGTGTTAGTTATCGCATTATTGGTGTATTGGCCAAAAACTTTGTTGAACCCGAATTGGCTGAAATTGGGCGTGAAACGCAAGTTTGGCTGCCATGGGATTATAATCAGACTGACCAAGTAAGCAGAAAAAGTTTTTTGAGCATAAAAGGTAACTTTAAATTTATTGGTCAATTGAAAAAAGGACTTAGCAAAAGCCAAGCACAACAACTTTTAACCCCTTTAGTGAGTAAACGCTGGCAAGAAGGTGTTGCTGATATGGAGTTCTTCAAGGATTGGTCAATCGAAATGCGAGTCCGCTCAGTGAAGGACGTTATGCTCGGGGATAGTGAGTCTATTGCGGTAATGCTGTTAGCGGGTGTGATTGGTTTAGTATTGATTGCCTGCGCAAATATCTCTAATTTGTTTATCGCACGTACTGCAGAAAAGCAACGTCAAATGGCGATTCAAGCAGCGATTGGTGCCACTAAGAAACATTTATTTAAAGCGATGTTGGCTGAAACCAGTTTACTGATGTTGATGTCGATCATACTCGCCTTGATACTTGCCAAGGGCGGGTTTTATCTTATGCAGCAATATTTGGGTGCGGTATTACCGCGAGTAAACGAGTTATCGCTTAATCCGATAACTCTAAGCTGTGCGGCGCTGATCACCATTATTTTTGCATTATTTTTTGCTAAATTAAGTACGCGTATTATCAATTATCGTGAGCTCAATGCTAGCTTACAAAGTAGTGGTAAGGGCAGTGGTTTACGGGTATCAACAAAGACACGCCAAGTATTAATCGCCAGTCAGGTGGCATTAGCGACGCTATTAGTATTTGCCAACTTTAGCTTACTTAAAGATGCCGTTAAAACCATTAATACCCCGATAGGTTTTACCACTAATAATATCTCAACTTTAACGTTAAACTTCTCTTCAACCCCATTATCTAGTGAGGAAGAGGTCATAGCCATTATGGCTGAGATCATAGAAAAGCTTAAAACCTTACCACAGGTGGAAGCCATTGCGCATGGGAGTTCACCTTTAGATGGCTTTGGTATTAAATTGCTAACCAAACTTGATAATAATGAAGGGCATTCACCGTATTTAAAAAGAATCGATCATAGATATTTTAAACTAATTGAACAACCGCTATTACAAGGTGAAAATTTTACCAAGCTAGATAGCCGAGATAACAACTATTTGATGATTGTTAACCAAGCGTTTGCTAAGCAGTTAACACCTGACGGTGATGTCGTAGGTATGCGACTAGTATCGATAAATGAGCCTGAATTTAAAATAATAGGTATTGTTAAAGATATTGCTATTCCTGGCGATACTCCGTTTGGCAGCGACGATGTAGCTGCGCCTATACCAAGGGCCTATGTGCCCGATAATCTAAACGACAACAAATTTATACTTAAAATAAAGGCTGACCAGTCTATTAGTCGTCAACAGTTGGGCAAATTATTAGCCGAAGTTGACGCTAGATATTCTGTATTTAGCTTCAAATCAGCAGATGACATGCTTACTCAAAGCCTGTTTACTCAAATTACTACCGCGGTGACAACGACAGCTTTAACGTTAATCACTTTTTTCCTCGCGGGCATTGGCCTCTATGGCATTTTAAGTTACAGCACACAAATGCGCCGTTTTGAAATTGGAACACGTATGGCAATAGGCGCTAAACGTGGTGACTTAATATTACTGATCATAAAAGACAACGTGAAGCCTATTATTGCTGGCGTATTGTTCAGCTTAGTTATTTTATTGAGTGTGTATTTCTTTTTTAGTGTAGAGCTTTCATCTTATATCACAGCGCAATTAGCGCCGTTGTTTCTCGTGACGCTTGTATTAATTTCTACTCTTTCGTTATTGGCTTGTTATTTACCATTAAGACGATTTATTAATTCTCCTGCGATAAGCAACTTACAAGGAAGTGAATAATGGACTTATTTACCTATCAACTAAAACAAGCATTTTTAAGCTTGAAGAAAAAACCAGGCTTTGTTTTTAGTGTTGTTTCCACCATGGGCGTTACCTTAGGCGCTTTGTTGTGCGTGTTAACGCTAGCTTATGTGATGCTAATAAAGCCCTTGCCGTATCCTGATCAAGACCGATTATACCGTGTTGACAGCCAACAGTTTGATGCTGATGGCGCTTTAAATGTTACCGCTTTTAGCTATCCGAGCTTGGTACATTTATACAGGCATCAACAAGAGAAGAACCAGCAAGTTTTCGAGCAAGTCGCTTTATCTATGTATGATGATGAAGTATTAACTTCTCTTGCCACACAACCAGTATTAGCTACAGCTTATATTACCCCAGAATGGTTTGAACTTGCTGGCGCAGCTATGACTATAGGGCGAGCCTTCGATGAGTCTGAGAGCCTTAATACAAATAATCCTGTCGCGATATTAAGTTATCAAACATGGGTGAAAGACTTTGCGAGTTCAACGGATATTCTTGATGAAAAAGTAACTTTTCGTGGCGTGAGCTTTCAAATCGTTGGCGTATTATCTTCAACATTTATAGAACCCAAAATTTCAACCATTGGCCGAGAAACCAAAGTTTGGTTTCCTTTTGATTTCAATTCAGGCGGAGAAAGATTTAGAACTCGCTGGTCAAATAGGTCGAACAGCTTAACTTTCATTGGCAAACTTGAAAGTGGTGCGACTGTTGAGCAAGCGCAAGCGAAAATCACCCGGTTAGTGAATGACACCTGGCAAGAGAATATTGACCAAAATGGTTTTCACAAAGGTTGGCATATCGAAACGCCTTTATTGTCTTTTCAATCGGTGATTTTAGGCGAAAGTAGTCGCAGCGCGTATTTATTGTTATTGGGCGTTATTGGCTTATTGGCCATCGCGTTTATAAATATTGCTAATTTACAGCTGTCACGCACGGTTGAAAAAAAGAACCAATTAGCTTTACGAGCAGCGGTTGGTGCTAAACGTAGAGACCTTTTTAGTGTACTTTTTGCTGAATCATTTCTGCTGATGTTTGGCGTATTATTATTAGCCCTACTTATTGCACAAGCAGGCTTTGAGGTATTACAAACAAACTTACAGCAAGTATTGCCACGCGTTAATGAGCTAAGCCTTGGCTTATTCACCTTAACCAGCGCAGTGCTCACCTCTTTAATACTCGCAATTTTATTCACTTTATTAAGTTACCGAGCGATTGATTTACGCCGATTAAATAACAGTATTCAAACCAGCGGTAAAGGCACAGGTTTACAAGTTTCAAAAGGGATGCGTACTTTCTTAGTGGTCAGCCAAGTAACCGTGGCTACTGTACTAATTTTTATCAATATCAATTTATTGAAAACCTCATTACAAACTATTTACGATCCGTCCGTAATGAACGTTGAGCAATTAAGCAGTGTAGTACTGACTCAATCTGATGCGAGTGAATTAACGAGAGCAGAAAGCTCTGCTATTACTGCTGAAATATTGCAAAAAATAGCTGAATTACCGCAAGTGAGTGTAGCGAGTAGAAATAGCTCACCGTTAACCGATGGTGAAGGTACATGGTCGCTAACCGAAGTAACTTCTAACCAAACGGTATTACCGCTGGGTAAAAGTGTTGATAGTCATTATTTTTCACTGATGAGGCAGAATTTATTAATGGGCGACAATTTCATTGATAGTCACTTTACTGACCGAGCGCCAGTTCTGATTATTAATGAACAACTCGCTAAGCAATTAGTTACCGAGGATGAAGGTAATTTAAGCGCAGCACTTGGTAAGCAGCTTTCTTTTGGTGGCCCTAGCGCGTATACCATTATAGGTATCGTCAATGATCATAAATTACCGGGAAAAACATCTATTCCAACGCGTGTTTACATGCCTAATTTAAGTCGTTCTAACTTACTGATTAAACTAAAAGACAATCAAACGTTAACACGAGAACAGTTAGTTTCTGCGATTAAATCGACCAGTAAATCGATCAGTTTATTTGAATTCTCAACCTTAGCGCAGCAAAAGGCTCAACGATTATTTAGCCAGTATACGGCGGCAATTACCACTGCAACACTCACGGTTATCACCTTCGTTTTGTCAGCGATTGGTCTGTATGGCATTTTAAGTTACAGCACCCAAATGCGCCGTTTTGAAATTGGAACACGCATGGCCATTGGCGCTAAACGAAGCGACTTAATTAAATTGATTATTAAAGACAATGCCAGTGCAATATTATTGGGCGTACTGCTGAGTGTTGGCGTGTTGTCTCTATTAACCATTGGTTTTAGTGAACAAGTCAGCCACTACATCACCTTAGAATTACTGCCGGTGTTTATAGTGACCTTAGCGATGATCAGCATGCTGTCGTTATTTTCCTGCTACTTTCCTTTGCGTCAATACATCAACAAACCTGTGATCCATTCTTTAAAGGGAAGCGAATAATGAATCTATTTATCTACCAATTGAAACAAGCATTTCTAAGCCTCAAGAAAAAGCTGGGCTTTGTTTTTAGTGTTGTTTCTACTATGGGGATTACCTTAGGCGCTTTGTTGTGTGTGGTTACACTTGCGTATGTGATGTTACTTAAGCCGTTGCCATACCCTGAACAGGAACAATTGTTTGTCGTTGAAAGTAAAATAAAAGGGAGTGAGCGTGCGCCCAAAATATCAATGTATCCATACCCAGCATTTATTGAATTATATAAAAAACAATCGGCTTTAAATAAAGTGGCGATGATCGCTTACGAAAATACCAATATTACCTCTCATGCCGAACAGCCGAGAATTAATAACGCTTTTATTAGTCCTGAATATTTTAGCTTACTTAATCCTCCTATAGCACTAGGACGAACTTTTGAAGCAAGCGAAGCATTGAACACGAACAACCCAGTGGCGGTTATTAGCTTTGCTACTTGGCAAACATTATATGACCAGCAAGTTGATGTGTTGGAAAAAAACTTAACTGTTAATGGAGTGAGTTTTCGTATTATAGGCGTAAGTGCTGAGACATTTATAGAACCAAGCTTGTATCAAACAGGTGAAAAAACACAAGTATGGTTGCCGTGGGATTTCAATCCTGTCTCTGAAATTAAACGTAAAGCATGGGGGAATTTCGCGCCGAATATGTTTTTATTAGGCAAGCTCGATAACACCTTAACGGCTAAACAAGCTGAAATGATATTAACACCACAATTAACGGAGCGCTGGCAACAAGAGTTAGTGGGTAATGCTCGCTTTAAAGAGATGACATTAAAAGTTGAGATGAAACCACTAATCAATGTGATGTCAGGAAACAATAACACCAATCTTGTTTTGCTATTTTTAGCTGTTGTGGGATTACTCGTGATCACGGTGACTAATGTTAGCCACTTATTTGTCGCACGTAGTGCAGAACAACAACATCAAATGGCAATAAAAGCGTCATTAGGTATGAATCGTAAACAAGGAGCTATGCAGATTTTTGTCGAGACGTCCTGCTTGATGATATTGGCATTCATTGTTGCATTGGCTACTGCTAACATTGGTTTTGTTATATTGAAAACCTATCTAGCAGAATTATTTAATCGAGTTGACGAGTTGTCAATTTCGCTGACGCCACTCTTTATTTTAGTGATCACAATGTTGTTAATTACGCTAATTCTAACGAAGTTAACCCTTAAAAATTTCAAGTTCATATCGTTAAATACCACGCTACAAAATAGCAATAAAGGGCAGGGAGCTAAAGTATCGACCTTTTTTCAGCAAGGCGTAATCATGAGCCAGATATTGGTGACCGTATTGATCATTTTTGCCAATATGGTTTTGTTCAAACAAGCATATGAAAGTGTTAATCATGAAACAGGTTTTGATATTGAGCAAATAGAACATTTAGTTTTAGCTTTTAATGGCTCGGGTCGCCCCAATGTTGCAGAGCAACAAGCGACATATAAACAAATAAAAGCGCAGTTATTGCAAATGCCGCAGGTGAGTTCAGTTAGTCTGGGAAATTCGCCTTTGTCTTCTTACAGTATTAGAAAGTTCGGTTTAGGGAAAGACGCGCTAGAGTTTTCTATTGAGCAGAAAGAGATTGATGAACACTATTTTTTGATGATAAAGCAATCTTTGATCTCGGGTGATTACTTCACTAGCAGTGAACTTAATAACAATGACAATGTGGTTATTATTAATGAGAGCTTAGCAAAGCAGTTGAAAGAGTTTGGTGAAGTTATCGGGCAACAAATAAAAGGATCTCGTGACGAACTATTGATAGTCAAAGGTATTGTTACCGATATTCATTTACCCAATAGTGAACGGCCTGAAATGAACAATGATTTTCTACTTTATCGTCCAAGTAAGCTAGGCCGAGGGACAGGGTTTATGGTGAAACTTAAAGCAGAGCAAATATTACCTCGAGAGCAATTAGTAACAATAATTACAGAGGCTGACGCAAGGTACTCTATTTATGAATACCAAAGCCTCACTGAAAACTATCAACAGCTACTGCTGAATAAAAAAATAACTTTGTTTACCACGGGTATTATTACTTTAGTGGTCATTATTCTGGCGGCATTAGGGGTGTTCGGTGTGCTTGATTTTAATACTCGAATTCGCCGCTTTGAAATAGGTACACGGTTGGCGATTGGCGCGAAAGGACAAGATATTATACAGCTAATTTTGAAAGATAATTCCAAGGGGATTTTTATTGGTGTAGGGCTTAGTATGATGATATTGCTTAGCGTATGGGGAGGCTTTGGCGAAACTTTTCAACAGTATCTCAACTTGCAAATATTACCCTTGTTTATATTGACGTTAGCGCTTATTTCTCTTATTTCATTTATTGCCTGTTATTTACCTCTGCGACAATACATCAATAAACCTGTAATACATGCATTAAAGGGAAGCTGACCGTTATACTGCATAAACTCAGCAGTACGGCTTCATTTAATACCGACTACTAATTCCTTCGTAATTAATGCTTGTATGATTTTTATACCAATGGTATAAAAAATAATGGAATAAAAAAAGAGTATAAAATGGAATACAGTGAATCAATAATTGAAGGTAGTATAATCAATGAGTTAACTTGTCCTGATTGTGGTTGTAAGCATCATCAGGTGAAAGGGGTGATTAAATATGCCTTCTTTTTTATTGAAAGTATTCCTTTTTATCCTGTGAAAAAAACCACGGTTATTCAATGCCAGCAATGTTGGAGCAAAGCTGATGTGAATGTTTTGCCAAAACAGCGGATAAAAGAGTTATCGAAAAATCTATTTCCTGCTTGGCGACTGATCAGCAAATTCTTAGGCTCGCTTTTAACAATAATGCTCTTAGGTTATTTAATACAAGGTGAGGTTGAGAAAAGTCAGTGGTCAGATGAATTCATCAAAAAACCTGCTGTTAATGATTTCTACCATGTTGATTTTCGCTACCTATCTAATGAACTGCGCCCGAATGAAAAATACCGTATTGGGAAGATTACTGATATTACCGGTGATATAGCAACCGTGGTCTATAGCCGATTGTTTTATCGCATGCAGCATGGCGCTGATGAAAGTATTAGAGTGGGTCATGTTACCCATTTCAGTTTTTTCTCAAGAAAAAAATATCACTACAGCTTCGCTGAACTAACAAAAATGCGTGCACAAGGCGCTATTTATCGTGTTGAAAGACCCGTTAATAACAGATTACGCGGTATGCTTTTAGTTACCGCTACAAAACGCTTTTTAAGCAGTACTTACTTCCCCGGCGCAAGACAGAACAATTCAGGTTTAGCTTTTTTAGAAGCAAGTTATATAGATAACCATATTGAATTAGCCTTCGATAAATTTAATGTCTCAGCTGAAAGAGGCTATAAGCTTGGACAAGTTAACTTAGCTGAACTTTACATCACCGGTAAGCATGGAGAAAAAGATTTAAACCAAGCTTTATTTTGGTTACAAGAGGCTGCAGTGCAAGACTATCAGCCTGCTATAGATAAATATCTGATTGTTTGCCAGCAAGTGGCACAGTGCAGTAAAAGAGACTTTATCAACCTATTGTCAGAGCAAGGTGTGAATTTTCATGTAGGCAGGTAACACCTCGTTAAGGAGCTAGCCTACAGAGGTTATTTTTATGAGAAACTTAGCGCTATGTAAATATGTTTTTTAAGCGGCTAAGCAGTGTTCCTTCATTAGCAGAAGTTTCACTATATTCGTAAGGTGAATCTAACACAGCCAAGCGTAGTGAATATGTGCCGCCATGTCCCCAAGGCCACCACAACGCTATAATTGCTGGTGTTGAATCGGTAGCAGGACGCGCTAAAACAAGTTGATCTTTATTGAGTTTAATTAATGGACCTAAGTGTTCTTTAATTTCTTGTGGCGCTTTTTTTACCGTTTTTTTACTCCATTCGTGTTCAAATTGCTGGCGAACCGCAACAAGGGTTTTGTCTTTTTTATCACGAGAAAATTCAGATAGCATAGCGGAGAATCTATCTTCCCAGCGCCATGTTAATTGGTCGCCTAACAGAGGAATTATTGGGTGGGTAAACTCTTTGATTTTTTCTTGGGAATATGACACAAAAATTCCTATAAAAGATGCTTTAAAATAAAATAGCTTTCAGCATAACAACAAATTATGGCTGATATATTACAACTGATTCGCCACAAAAACAAAGTCTTTATTGCTAATGATTATCATTTGTAGCAGATAAGATATAAAGATGTTAAATAATAAAATTACAATAAGTAATTGAAAGAAATAACGTTAATAACTAGGTTAACGTTATTTCTTTAATAACGACCGGCAAATAGTGTATAAGTTTATTTACTCTTGTTGGTGTTTTATTCAGCCTTGTCTGCGCCAATCCATGCGAATAAAAATGCTTTTTGTGACGCAGTTAATTCATCATCAGTTAACGTTTCTACATTCAGCTTTGGGTCTTCAATAAAAGTGATAGTGGTTGACAGCTTTTCGCCACGTTGAATATATTCAATGGTGGTGTCTTCACCCGGTTTAAACTGCGCTAATGCGCTTGTCCACTCACTTGTGTTACGAATAGCTCTGCGGCCCAGCTTAACAATTTGGTCACTTCGTTCAAGGCCAGCTTTATAAAGTGGAGAACCTATTTTTATCGGTTTAGAAATCATCGCAGCTTCACCGTTAAAGTTAAATTTAACCTGACCTAAAAAAGCTTTATCTGGGGTGGCATGGGTTATTGTTAATCCAGCGTTGCTTAACAGCGCCGCATAATCTGGTTTAACTTGCCCTTGAATATGTTGTTCAAAGAATTGCTTAGCAAATGCTTGGTTATTTAATAAAGCGGCTAATGTGCTTTGTAAATCTTCACGTGTGTAAGGAATTTCAGGCTTTCCAAAATCTACCCACATTTTTCTCATAAAATCGTCGAGAGATTTTTCTGGAAATTGTTCGCGAATAGACAAATCTAGTGCCAAGGCCATAGCGCGCCCATAGCTATAATAACTGAAAAAGATATTACTAAAATTGGTTTTATCAATAGAGGTGCCAGCATCAGTAAACGTTGCCAGCATACTTGCACCTTCAGGTGTAAAGAACTTACGTCCTGGTACTTGGTCAACTTGATTAACAATATCAGAAACAATGGTTAAGTATTCATCAATCGTTGATTCTTGAGCTCTGCGGATCATTAACTTGTCGTAATAAGAGGTAAAGCCTTCAGCAAACCATAAGTTAGTGGTCATATTAGGCGCACTAAAATTAAAAGGTTCGAGTGCTTTAGGTCTTATGCGCTCAACATTCCATGCATGAAAAAACTCGTGCGATAAGGTACCTATTTGTGAGAAGTCACCTTCATCTAATGATTTGGTATTAGTGAGAATTGTTGAGTTTCTATGCTCCATTCCATCGCCATTTACGTGGGGTAAATAACAGGCAATAAAAGTATATTCTCCGTAATCAAAAGCAGGTAATTCGCCATAAACTTTAATTTGTTCGGCGACTACAGCTTTGGCTTGACGAGTAAATTCAACTAAATCTTCCTCTAGACCATTGTGATGCACAGCTAAGTTAATTTGGTAATCTTTACCACTTGAGCGAACAGTCCAGCTTTTTACTTGGTGATCACTAAGCTCTGTTGGGCTGTCCATAAAATAGGCTAAGTTGGGGGCAGTGAAGGTATATTTATCTTGAGTTTTTTGTAGCTGAGTGGCCACTTTCCATGTTGAACTAAAAGGTTCAAATGTTACTTTTATAGGGCGCTTCTCATGGTTTGATGCCCACATAAACGTAGCAGGAATATTCAAGTGAGCGTGTGTTCTGTCTATTTGAGCATAAGTACCATCAGCGCGGTCACCAAATAAGGTGTACGTTACGGTTACCTCACCATCGTGATTGTCGATTGCCCACTGATAAGGGTTAGGTCGCGTAATTTCTAAGGGCTCGCCCATACTGTTTACAGCAGTCACGTTATAAACGTTTTTAGCAAATTCATGCAAAGCATAGCGCCCTGGAGAGGTGCGGCTCATTTGAACGGTCAAAACTTGGCTTTCAATTTCTGGAAAGGTTACCGAAATTCGCGCTTCATGATGAACCGCGTTTTCGAAAGTCACTTTATAATGTGTAACGTTGTCTTTAACAGGTAATGAGTGACTTGAAAAAGCCACTATTAATGCTAAAAGAACTGTGGGGGCAATTCTCATTTTTTAATCCTAAGCGTTTTATATTGTATAATTATTGGCTTAGTGTAGAGAATTATTACTATTTTTTATAGCAGTACTTTTTAAAACGTTAAGGTCAGTAATGCTCAGTATTCAAAAAGCTACCGTAAAATCATATTATAGGCTTAACATTTTTTGGGTTGCGTTAATTAATTGATGTTTGGTTTCAGGCTCAATTGAAGCATGGCCCGACGTTGTACTAAATAATACTGAACGAGGGAGTTGTTGATGTAAGAGCCAAGCATTATCAAAAGGACAAATAATATCGTAACGACCATGGATAATAGCCATAGGAATATCTTGAATTTTATCACAGTTTTCCAGTATTTGGTTTTCAGTTAGAAAACAGCCATGCACCATATAATGGGCTTCATGACGAGATAAGGTCCAACATGAATCATCGCCAGTGAGTGCAGCAACAAATTCTTCGTTAGGCTTTAGGGTGCAACAACGAATTTCCCATTTAGCCCAAGCCTGCGCTACTTTCTCTGCGGCAACCTTATCGCTTCCTATCATAATGTCGTACGCTGTTTTAGCACTGGTTTGGCTTTCACCATCAGGTAGTGAACTAAGGTACTCTTGCCAATAATCGGGAAATATTCGTGTAGCGCCACCGCCTTCAAATGCCCATCGGGTATCTTCTGGACGACCTAAAAATATACCGCGCAACACCAGGCTTATTACCGAATCCGGGTGCGTTTGCGCATAAACTAAAGCGAGTGTTGAGCCCCAAGAACCACCAAAAACATGCCATTTTTTAATGGTTAAATGCTGGCGTATTTTCTCGATATCGGCGACTAATAAATCAGTTTCATTATTGTCTAAACTGCCAAAAGGTAATGAACGCCCACAGCCACGTTGGTCAAATAAAATGATATGGTATTTTTCTGGGTCAAAAAAACGTCGATCATTGGCTGAACATCCAGCTCCTGGCCCACCATGGATAAAAACAACGGGTTGGCCATCGGGATTACCGCATTGCTCTACATACAACTGGTGCGTGTTACCAACGGGTAATAAAAAGTGATCAAAAGGCGTGATTTCTGGATAAAGTTCGTTCATTGCTACGCTCTTATTTTATAAAAAATGAATGAATGTCGTTAAGGTTAACTCGGGAAGCCTAATTGTGTTTTAAGTTTACTGGCTTGGCGACGAGAAATCTCAACTTCAACATTGTTTCTAAGCTGAGCCATTAAGCCATAATTTACAGTTTGTTCAAGTTTTTCTATTGCATCTAAACGCAATATGTCTACGCGGCTGGCGCGAAAATAAGTGTTGGTATTAAGCCTTGCTTCTATTTTGTTTAAGGAACTATGCAAATAGGCTTTACCCTGTGGCGTATAGATTGCCGCGTGGTTTCCAATGCTCTCAAAGCGTGATATATCGCCTAAGCGAATTATTTTCATATGGTCGCCAAACTTCACCATCAGCTTAAAGTCGTCATTAAGTGTTGTTTCTTCTGTGGTTTTTTCAAGTTCAGAAAATTTGTTTATGGTTTCAGCTAAGCGCTCTGGAACAATCGGCTTTACTAAATAGTCGATAGCATTTAGCGCGAAAGCGTCAACAGCAAATTCGTCATAAGCGGTGCAAAAAACGATTGGGATTTCACCTTTTAGTTTTTCTGCAAGCGTTAGGCCTGTGCCACCGGGCATTTCGATATCTAAAAATATGATGTCCGGTTGATGCTTTTCAATTTCATCAAAGCCTTGGTCAATATTTTCTGCTTGAGCAACCACGTTTATCTGTGGATGTTTTTTTAACAGGCGAAGTAATTCTTGGCGTGCCATGCGTTCATCGTCAATGATGATGGCGTTGAGTGGTTTATCCGTTTTTGATAGGTTCATAAGGCAAACTCATATTTACATGAAAAGTATCGTGGCTTATTTCTTGGCTTAGCTTACCTTGCTTGCCAAAAATAAGTTCAATCCGTTGGGTTAAGTTCTTTAGTCCGACTTTTGTGCCAGATTTTACTAGATCACACTGGTAGGGGTTCATAACATCAATAATCACCCGGTTGTTTTCTATTTTGCTGTTTAGCGTTAACGTGCCGCCATCTTTTAAATGTGCTATACCGTGTTTTATCGCGTTTTCAAC
The DNA here is from genome assembly GCF_014076955.1 of Colwellia sp. Bg11-12. Taxonomy (NCBI): domain Bacteria; kingdom Pseudomonadati; phylum Pseudomonadota; class Gammaproteobacteria; order Alteromonadales; family Colwelliaceae; genus Colwellia; species Colwellia sp. Bg11-12. The sequence continues at coordinate 31,183 of NZ_JACGUZ010000069.1, read as the reverse complement.
AATGGTTAATAAACCCATGGTCGGAATTTTAGCCTGTTTGCTTTCAGGTGAAATGTTTAGGTTAATACGTAAACGGTCACCTAAACGAATATCTTCAATGGCGAGATAATGCTGACAAACATCAAGCTCTTTACCTAGCGAAGTGTAGGCTTTAGTGTCGGTTGATAAGTTATATCGAAATAACGTAGAAAGTTGCGTTATCAACTCGGCAGCTTTGTCTTCGTCTTCGTATATCATCCCGCGGATAGTGTTGAGAGAGTTGAATAAGAAATGCGGATTAATTTGATTCATTAAGCTAGCAAGTTGTTGTTCTTTTAGTTGCTCAGCCAACTTTCGTCGGTCTCTTATCGAAGTGATCGTTAAATAAATTAAGCTCCAAGTAAGAAAAAATATCGAGTTAATAAATACATAAAAAATGAGTTCGACAATGATCCCGTAGTGATAGATAAAAAGGTCAGGCTGAGGAAGGTTAAAGCTCCATTCTAATAATTTATCACCTGCGGTGCTCATTAATGCACACTGCAAAATAATTTTTAAGAAAATGCTTAATTCAGCAACTTGATTCTTAAGTTGATAATTACGGAGTAAGTAATGGGTTAATAAAATAGCAAAACTGTAAGACAGAATGTTTTTAATAACAAAATTTGATGCGGAATCTTGGAGTTCAGGTGTTTGAAGTTGTGGATCCAAATAAACCCCAAATGTCGCGAAGCTTAGCACTACAAATAAGCCTAAGCATTGGCAAAGATAATAAGCAGCATTAGATTTTTTTTGTTCAGTCATCGTTATCGCTTGATTGTTTTGTCGGTGTTGATTTATTAAATGCTAAGCAGACAGTATATACCGCTTGCCTAGCAAAAGGGTATAAGCAGAGCCGCTATATACGTCATTTAATTCATAAATAAATACATATCTACTGAAGAGTATAAGTTATTGATAAAGTGCAAATAAATGGGTAAATAAATGCCTCCACTTCGATAGCGAGATAAACCGAGAATAATAGCTAAAGGAAATAATACAACGAGTATTGTTAAATCGTATTGTCCTGCATGGATCAACGTGAACAAGATACTGGTAATAATAATAGTAGCAACAACACCTAAGGGAGATTTTTCTAAGCCTTTAAAGAGAAAACCGCGAAAAATAAGTTCTTCAAAAATTGGTGCCGCAATCACCACGGCAACCAATAACAGCAACAGATAATCAGTGGTGTTATAAATATCGATCATACTTTGTGGTGTTTTTATACCTAAGGCTTTTGAGGCAAAGTAAGAAAAAACAAAATAGCCTACGATCGCTATATTAAAATTAATAAAAGTGGCTTTACTTGGTATTTTGTCAAAGCCTAAATAGGCCGCAGCTGTGGTTGCTTTTCTTCTCTTCGCGAAATAAAAAATAAGGGGTGATAAACATAAAGCCGTGACCAGATAATTAATCGCGTTAAAGTCGCCGTCCAGTGCTAACCGTTGACTGATTTTTGTGCCTAACGCTTGAGCGTTTTCTAAATCAACACCTGATGATGCGGCTTCAATTCCTGCGCCTATTCCCAAAGAAATAATAGAAATAATGAAGTATAAAATGAAAAGCAGCAGGGTTAGCCCTAGTGTTGCTTTCGCACTCCATGGCTGAATAGACTCATTTAATGTCATCTCTGTTTGAGGCGTATCGGTAACGATAGACATATGCTTTCCTTGTTGTTTACAGGTCATTTGATCATTAAAATAAAGCGATAAGTAGTACAATTAACAGTAAAATAGGCATAGGGTTTATCCTTTTCTTATCGATTGAGTGTGTTGAGCCGCTAAACAAGTGAAACTTACTAAGTTAACGTCTTGAGTTTTAGCGATACTTCCACAAGCTTTTAATGATATTTCTTGATGGTTTGCTGTATTAAAACCTGCGGCAAAAAGTCCAAGAAAAATTAAGGCGCCTATGCCAGCGAAAATCATTTTTAATGTTGTCATTTTTTATTCCTTTTAAAATGCTTTAACGAGTTGTTGTTTCTTATTTACTGATAATAAGAATATCGTGTTAAACAGGTTAATAAGATTAAAAGTGATAAGCGGTTATAAAAAATGATGAGCGGTTATATCGAGTTAATATCAATTAATCTCAAAAGGTAAAGACAAGGAAACACTGAAAATATTCCCCGTACTTTGCTGACTCAATTGTCCTTGTGTACCAAAAATCAGCGCTATTCTTTGCTTCAAATTGTTCAACCCGACTTTTGTTCCTGACTTTACTAAATCTGCTTGAAAGGGATTGTTCACTTCGATCAACAATTTATTATTTTCAATTTTACTGTTTAAAGTCACTGTGCCGCCTTTTTGTAAATGGGCGATACCGTGTTTAATCGCATTTTCAATTAATGTTAATAAACCCATGGTGGGTATTTTTGCCATTAAACTTTCTGGCGATACACAGAAGTTAACCTTTAGTCGATCGCCTAATCGGATATCTTCAATGGCTAAATAATGCTGACAAATTTCTAATTCAGCCCCTAAGCTAGTATGGGCTTTAGTGTCGGTTGATAAATTGTATCGAAAAAGAGTGGAAAGTTTAGTGACTAATTCTGCAGACTTATCTTTGTCTTCATAGATCATGCCGCGAATGGTATTGAGTGAATTAAATAAAAAGTGTGGATTAATTTGATTCATCAAGCTGGCTAATTCTTGGTCTCTAAGCTGCTGACGAAGTATAATGCGTTCTCTAATTGACGTTATAGCTAAGTACAGAGCGCTCCATATAATGTACAAAAATAAATACACACTGATATTCATCAATATGAAATCAAAAGAGAAATAAGCTTTGTCTGCTTTGCCAAAAGCAACACCCCAAATAACATTCGCTACGGTAGCGAGCGCGGCGCTTAAAAGTATTGCAATACTATAGACTTTTAAAGACGAGGAGCTATTTTGCAGATGTTTTTTTATATAGGCGCGCAATACAAAATGTGTGGTTAAAAGAGAGACGATTACATTTTTAATGGAGTACGTTATTTCATCAACAAAATCAATAACACCTTCTTTAGCGCTTATAGCGCTGAACAATAAAAAACTAAAGAACATGAACGTTCCTATTAACTGGCAAATATAATAGCTTTTACTTGTTTTCATAGTGTTAAGTTTTTGTGAATTGATTTGATTGGTGACGATGCTAACACAGGTTAAATAATCTGTAATGAACTGTTTAAGTGTTGGAACAGTAAAGCGATGAATCTTTACGCGCTTTGTTGTCTTAGTTTTACTGTATTGTATTTTGGAACTGATGATGAAATATTAACAACTTCACTTGTACTAAGTGTAACTTCGGTGGTGTCATATACACATGACCATCACCTATCAAAATTAAAAGGATTATATTGCTATTTCCACTTTCTGTTAATCTGCAAAAGTCGTGGTTTTATCTATTCCAATCCGTAACTTGTAATCAGTAAGTCGCCAGTTCTACTCCGGCAGTCGGCCCCATTTATTCTCTTAGGAGGAGAAACGAAGCCTTAGTTACCTTATACGCTATATGCAGCAGAGGGTGTTCATGCTATTTTCGTAGGGATAAAAAGCCCTAATATCAACTAAATATTTATCTATTAGGTTAACTATCTGTTCGTTTACCGCTTATCATTTTTTTTAGCCGTTTATCACATTGAACAACTTTACCTTTCTCTCACCCTTTATTATCTCTACAACCTAAAGCATGCCATAAAAAAAGAGAATAATAACATGAAAAATATAACAAAATTACTAATCGCTACTCCTTTTCTTATTAGCTCGTCAGTATATGCAAACCAACCTGAAAAGAATAAATTAGTCGCGCAAGTAAATCTCGGTGCGGTCTATACTAGCGTAAATAATTATAGCGGTACTGGATACAAAGCCTCAGCACTCATTAACTTACCTATGATCATTAGTGGAAGTGACTTTTATGGAAAGTTGTCATATCAAACCAGTCATGATGAAAAAAATGGAAGTGACTTTTATTTTGAAGAAAGCGAGTTAACACTTGGCATTGCTTATAATATCAGTGATAAACAGCGGGTGTTTTTAGAGGGAGGTGACATTAAACAAAGCTTTGACCAAAATGAGCAAGGGGTTTGGAAAGATTATGGATACGTTATTCGACTTGGCACACAAGTTCAGAAAGAAGGGCTTAATTTTCAAATAGCTTTAGAGCAGAGAGATGGTGTGGAAAGCGATTTAGGATATAATTATAGTTTTGCTTTTTTCAAAAATAAAATGCGTATTAGCTATACAGACGTGGGTGACTATCAATCTTTAGGTTTAAGTTTTCAAACCAACTTTTAATGAGACTCTGTAACAGGTTTTGTGTAACTGCCAGTTTTAAATAAAGTCCTTTAAACGGTCTTCGAATTCAATCATAAATCGATTCAAGGCCGTTTTCCAGTTTCTTACCGGCATCGTCCATTTTTTGGACGCCGCATCTATCGCAAGATAAACGACTTTCCTTGATGAATCATCAGACGGAAATAGCTTACGTTTCTTAATTGCTTTTCGAATAACACGGTTCAGTGATTCTATCGCATTCTTTGTGTCAATGGCTTTGCGAATGTCTTTAGGGTATTTGAATAGTGTATTTAGGTTTGTCCAATGTGCTCGCCAAGAGCTACTTATTTGTGGATATTTATCATCCCAACGTAAGCAGAAGTTATCGAGCTCAAGTAACGCTTCTTCTGTCACTGATTGATAGATGCGCTTTAAATCAGCGGTCACCGCTTTGCAATCTTTCTAAGGCACATACTTCATCGAATTACGTGCCATATGAACAATACAAAGCTGAACTTGAGTTTGACGGATACGGTATTAATTGCCTCAGGAACCCCCTTAAGGCCATCAACACAAGCAATGAGGATGTCATTTACCCCTCGGTTTTGAAGCTCAGTCAGTACGTTCAACCAGAATTTAGCCCCTTCGTTTTCCGATATCCACATGCCGAGTAGTTCTTTATGGCCTTCAATATTAACGCCTAATGCGAGGTAAATAGCTTTATTGATAACGTGTTTATCTTGTCTTATTTTAACGACTAAACAGTCAAGGTAAGCAATAGGGTAGAAGGAGTCTAAAGGTCTGGCTTGCCACTCAATCACTTGCTCAATAACAGTATTGGTGACACGGGATATTAAGGTGGGTGAGATATCGGCAGCATACATTTCTTTGAACGTATCAACGATTTATCTGGTCGTCATCCCTTTTGCATACAGATATAAGATTTTATCGTCCATTGACGTAAATCGAGTTTCTCTATCGCGTGGTGTTTCAAGATCAACTCGACCATATTCAGTGCGGATGGATTTTGATGAGTAGTCATTACGGCTGTTGTTGGTGCTGAATTTTTCATGACGTGCATAACCAAGATGCCCTTCAAGCTCTGCGTTTAAAAGGGCTTCAACGGTTATCTTGGTCAGTATTCTACGACAGTCTGTTAAGTCTTGCTCTGACTTAATGCGTTTAGCGGCTTGTTCCGCAAATGCTTCTCATTCTTTCTTATTCATAGCCTGTCTTCTTTAAAGATTTGCAGCTGCGCTTCTGAAAAAACTAGTCATGCCCTTTACCTCCCCACCTACCACCCAATGATACCTATTCCTTATTCTTATGCTTAAACTGGTTGCTTATAAACGAATAAAGCATTTCTCTAATTTTCATCGTGAACATATAAGTATGAAAAACCAAATAGCAAAACTAAAAATATAACTATCTATGCTATTGGGGGTATTAGTGAAAGTAAAAGCGCCATGTATTTTATGACTACTTACACCTTAGCTTTATTTTTATAAGTAAAGTGAATGTAAGTTGTTGAAGCAATCATCATAACCGTTAGTAATAACGAACCTTCAAAACCAAACTCTCCACCCGTAACTAATGAACTTCCTGAAACTTGTTGATTAATAACGCTGTCCATCTTGGTACCACTCACTTCAAAACCTAATATTGGTCCTTGAAAGAAATTCCATGTGAAATGCATCGCAATAGGAAACCATAAGTTACGTTTATGAAGAGTGTAAATGCCTAACATAATGCCCGCTAAAAATAAGTTAACGATTGATATTAAAGAGGTGCTGTCGTTAGCTAAATGCATAATAGAAAAAACTAATGCAGAAACAATTAATGCCCAATACTTATTCATTGAAGCCATTAAATTTGTCAATAGATAGCCACGCACTAGAATTTCTTCATTGAAAGCAACAATAGCAAAAAAGGCAATATAACTTAGCCATTGAATTGCGCCAAAATCAGTTTCAACGATTGCAATGAAGTCGAAGATATAAAGCGCAAGGAAACCCACTGAGATTAAAGCGGCTCCCCAAACTAAGCCTTTAAGCAAGTCAGCTTTGTAGTTAGAAAGCTCAAAGCCTAACGACATAAATGACCGTCTATCTACATACTTTCTAAAAATAAAAATGGCGAATAATGCGCCGATAAATTGCAATAACATGAAGACGAACATCATATTCACGCCAACTTGATTAAACAGGGCACTGGCTGACATTTCCATCATCTCAGGTGCGATTACCCCTGATATAACCAATGGAATAACACCAAGGCTAGCAGAAAAACTAATGATAATGAAACCGACCAGCGCTCTTAACCAACCTTTTTTGATAGCAGGTTGCTTGGCTTGTTGCTCGACAAACGTTGGTTCTTCTATATTTACGGCAGTTACTGTATCGCTATTCATCACTTTATTCCTTCAATGAGTTTGTGGCTTTAATTGGTATATTTTGATGTTGCTAGAATAGCGAATAAAAATAATTGCAGTGGCACAAAGTGATGAACGGCTAGAAAAAATGATGGGAGGTTAAAACAGGCTTAAAGTGCGGTGAAGTTGTCTTCTCCAACTAAGTTGAACTTTTTAATGCACGCTTGGCAAATGCAGCTTTTACCTTTTTCTGCATCAGGTACCCGTTGAATTAATGCCTCAGGGACTTTTTCTAACGTACACCAACAAGGCTTTGTGGTGTCATTAACACCACATAAATTGATACTAGTGCAAAGAGGACAGTAGGGTTGATTGCTTGCTTGCATTGTTCATTTACTCATTATAGGACGAGCGGTTGTGCGCTGAGCCGTAGACTCAGCAAGATATTATTTATATTAGCGACTTTATTGCGTTTGATTAAGTTACCACCAAACCTGTCGCCACACCTTGAGCCCAGCAAGCTTGAAAATTATAACCACCCAACCAACCAGTTACGTCAATTACTTCACCGATAAAATATAACCCTTCACTCTTTTTCGCTGCAAAGGTTTTTGAAGATAACTCGTCAGTGTCAACGCCGCCAAGGGTAACTTCTGCCGTTCGATAACCTTCTGTACCGTTAGGTTTTATTTGCCATTGGTGAATAAAGCAATGAAGTGCTTGAATTTCTGCATGACTGAGTTGATTAACTGCCTTGTCGGGAATATCTTTACTGTCAATCAAACACTCAATAAATCGCTTGGGTAGTAAGGTGGCGAGTAAGTTTTTTATCGATTTTTGTGCTTGATGCTGGCGCCAGTCTGCGATGACTTCGTTTAAGTTGTGATCAGGTAATAGGTTAATGGTGACTGCTTGGCCTGCTTGCCAAAAAGACGATATTTGTAAAATAGCAGGTCCAGATAAACCTCGATGCGTAAATAAAATATTTTCTTTAAAACTGTCGCCACTATCACTCGACACTTCAGTAAGAATGCTTATGCCAGACAATCCATCAAAACGCGTTTTATCGTGGTCATGCAGGGTAAAAGGCACTAATGCTGCAGTTGTAGGTAAAACCTTTAAGCCAAATTGTTCTGCTATTTTATAGCCAATTGGGCTCGCGCCAAGTTTTGGCATGGTTAAGCCACCCGAAGCAACCACTAAAGAAGTACAGGTATAACTCGTTTCGGTTGTTTTTACTTGGTAACCACTTTCAGTTTTTGTAACTGAAAGCACCTCATTACGCATTTTTACTTCTACACCTGCCCAGTCGCATTCGGTCATCAAAACGTCAACAATATCTTTTGCACTGTCGTCACAAAATAATTGCCCTAACGTTTTATGATGATAATTTACGCCGTGACGCTCAACGAGCTCAATAAAGTCTTGTGCTGAATAACGACTTAACGCTGATTTTATAAAATGCGGATTTTGACAAATATAGTTTTCAGCACGGGCATTTTCATTAGTGAAATTACAACGTCCGCCACCACTAATGAGTATTTTACGGCCAGGTTTTTTGCCCATATCAACCACCACCACTTTTTTACCGCGATAACCGGCAGTTGCCGCGCACATTAAACCTGCTGCACCGGCACCAATAACTAATACGTCAATTTGCAAAGTGTTTTCCTATAATTTTAAGTTGAACTTTATTTGTCATGCTCATTATATATTGAATAGCTGAGGTATTAAACGAGATGTTACTTAAACAAAAACGACCAAGATAAAGAAGTGCAAAGATTGTGTAAAGGTAAGAACTAATTTGTAACAAGTGACTCTATTGCTCTCGATACTGCCAACATTTTCACTGGTGATATTTGAACTGCCCATAAAGCAGAGATAACAATAAAGAGTTAGGTGAGTTAATGAATATTCAAAAGTATATACATCGTATAAATAGCATGAAATTTTTAATAGTAATAACGACAGTTCTCAGTCTTTCAGCTTGCGGAGGTTCTGATGACGACTCTAGCGGAGAAGGTTATGTCAAACTCTACAATACAGCAAACAATTCTCCTGCCATATATTTAACAGTAGATGAAGATTTTTCAACCAGTGATGATGATATAGAAGTCACTTATAACGGCGTACCTTACGGTAGCTCATCAAATACAAATACGGTAGAGAGCGGTAATTATTTCTATGAATTAGCATGGCAAGATGGCGATAGTACAGACAGTAGTGACCTAACCGTTGTTTATGAAGATAGCTTAACAATTAATGACGATGCTATTCATTTAATTGTGATCAGTAACGATATTGTAGCGCCATCGGTGATAACTTTCGATATTGATATTATTGAAGATGACGATGACATTACTTACGATCAATTCAATTTTAGAATTCTGAATATGTATACCGAAAACGAAAGTATTGACGTATATTTATCTCAAGCAGATGAAACGTTTAATGAAGCTGACTTTCTTGGGCAATACGCTTATCAAGAATTGTCAGTCAATCAAAAGTTCGATCAAGACGATTATATTTTTTATGTAACCACCGCAGGAAGTACAGAAGTATTATTTCAGTCGAACGACGTAAATTTCTCATATAGTGGCCAATATGTAATAGCAATACGTGAAAATACAGGCGTAGGCACTTCTCCTTATGTGCTTGATAAAATATCTAATTCATCAATAGAGTCCTTTATTGATGCTGATTCAGAAGCCCAATTTAATGCTTATAATGCCATTTCACAACATGAATTATTACCTGAATATGAAGGACAATTTTCTTTATATTTAAATGGTGTCGACGATACGCCAGATATTGAAGCTTTATCAATGGGAAAGCTAAGTAAGCCTGTTCTTCTCGCTAAAGGTGATTACAGCGTAGATATATCGATAGCAGATGATAGTGACTTATTATTAAAAAACCACTTACTTTCTCTAGAAGAAAACACACATAAAACAGCCTTCTTTTACCTTGATGAAGTCGAAGTTGATGACGACGGTGACGGTAACGTGGATGAAAATGGTGATGGTATTGTTGATGAAATAAGACTAGATGTACATTCGCTTGTAGTAAGTAACAGCAGTAGAAGTAGTATTTATGATCATGAAATAAAAATGATAAATTTAGTCGATAGCTCTGAATTTAGTGCATTTACTATATATTTTGTACGTAACGATGAAACCATTGAAACGGCATTTTATAAAAAGGCGGTAAGTTTTGCTGACAGCGAATTACTTTATTTGAAAAACAATACTTACCAAGTTTATGTTGTGGCAACAGATAACAGTAGCAACATTATTTTAAAGGCCTTTGAACTCATTTTAGATGAGCAGTCGAATGAGCAATTTATGATTGTTGAAGTTGATGAGACTCAACCTACCGGTTATAAAGTTAGCTTATTTGATCAAACACCATAGTGCCTTCCTCACAGAGAATAGTGATTGATGGCGTTGAAATATTGTTCGGCAGCCGAGAAGTTTATTGCAGCAATCAGGCAGTAGTGCTTACAGGATTAGAGTTTAATTTACTTTGGTTATTAATGAATGACTTTCCTAACATTGTGTCTCGCGAAAGTATTGCCAAGCACATTTTTAATCGCAGCCTTGATGAATCTAACCGAAGTATCAATATGCACATTTCAACGATTAGGAAAAAACTACAGATTAACTCTGAACATTCACGTATAAAGTCTTTTCGTGGCGAAGGATATGTGTTTTTACCTCACTGAACTTAAAAAACTGTAAAGATAACTTATAAAAAAAGGCTTCAAACTGAAGCCTTTTTTGATGTTTTTATTGATTGTTACTAAACAGGAGCACCAGTCATAATACTTGTTGTACCCGCTTTAGCCATTTCAGCTAAGTCTTTATCAACAAAGAATAACGCATGACCGTCGTGGCCAACCAAGTTGATTTTATCTAAAACACTTTTGAATAAGGTTTCTTCTTCGTGTTGCTCTGCGACATACCATTGCAAGAAGTTAAACGTTGAATAATCTTGGTTAGTAAATGCCTGATGCGCTAATGTATTGATACGTTCAGTAATTTGGCACTCATGCTTGTATGTTTTTTCAAATATGTCAGCTAATGACTCAAATTCATGTGGTGGTGACTCAATCGTACCGATAATAGGTAACGCGCCAGTTTCACTCACGTAAGTGAATAAACGTGTCATGTGGTCCATTTCTTCTGCCGCATGTTTACGCATAAATGTTGCGGCACCCTCAAAGCCTTTCTCTTCACACCAAGCACTCATTTGTAAGTACAAGTTTGACGAGTAAAACTCTAAGTTTATTTGATTATTTAGTTGCTTGACCATTTCAGGTTTTAACATGATGGTGCCTCATTAAGAAATATGAGTGAATTTTGCCTGTTCTGTGCGTGTGTTACAAGCTAAAAAGTGTAAGTTTTCATAATAAATAAATTTAAAACATATAAAAAACAATATGATAACTAACACAAATCATTATCATTAACTTATAGCGTTTTCAAAATAGCTTCAGCTTTACTGACTTCAAATTCTTTAGGTTTTTCAACATGTAAATTAATAACGATGCCATTTTCAATGACCATGGCATAACGTTGAGAACGTAAGCCACCAAAGCCAGCTGTTTCCATACTTAAACCAAGTGCTTTCGTGTAGCTACCGTCACCATCGGCAAGCATCATAATATTTTCAGCATTTTGTGCTTCACCCCAAGCATTCATTACAAAGGCATCGTTTACCGATAAACAAATAATAGCGTCAACACCTTTGGTTTTTAATTCGTCGGCTGATACAACATAACCGGGTAAGTGAGCGGCTGAACAAGTTGGTGTAAAAGCGCCAGGTACCGCAAATAACACCACTTTTTTGTTAACAAAAAGTTCATCGGTCTTGTGAGTGATCATATTTCCATCTTTTAACTGTGATAACTCACCTGATGGCATTGGTTTTTTTTCTTGAATCATAAAATTCTTCTTATTTTAAGGGTTAACTCGGTGGATGGTTTAGAGGAAGCGTTATCGCTTTACATAAAAAACCTTTATCGTGTGCAGAACGTGCACAGTCTTTGCAGATAAAACGCGGTTTATCAACAATGTGCGCAAGCTCATGAAGACTTTTTTCTATGTCTTTTTTTTTCCATTTACAAAGTGCTTTTGCCATAAAGGTCTCAAAAAAAATCTCATTACTATACTTATTTTAGAATATAGAACGCAGAGATGCATCTATTTATCGGTAAATATAACTAAAATAACTATTTAACTTTAGGCTCTTTTATCGAGTGTTAAACCAATATCACTGACATGGTTATTCACATCGATAGAAATGATATTAGCCAGTTGTTGAGAGTTACTCACTTCTTCGTCAACATTACTCATTGCTTGTTCAAACGCAATAAAGTGCTGGCGTTGCAATGTTATTTGCGTGAGAGAGTCTTGGGCGACGGTGGCTGATAATTTCGCTTGGTCAGTAACTTCTAAAGCAGTTTCTTGTAATTGGTCGGCAATTGTTTTTTGGTTGTATGACGCTTTTTCAATATCAATAATTGTTTTTTCAATCGAGTTACTTGCACTTTGTAGCTGATCTAAACGTTGAGATATTTGTTTAAGCGAATCTTGAGTTTTACCCGCAAGTTGCCTCACTTCATCAGCAACAACCGAGAAGCCTCTGCCGTGTTCACCTGCTCTTGCTGCTTCAATAGCTGCGTTTAACGCCAATAAATTAGTTTGATCAGCAATTGCGCCAATAACGTCAACTATCGAGGTTACACTGTCGACAGATTGAAAAAGTGAGGTTATCGCTGTTTTACTTTGCTGTGCAGCCATACTGGTTGAATCGCTTGCGGCGAGCACCTGTGCAACTCGGCTTTGACTTGTTTCCATTGCCTGTTGAGTCGCTTGTGCATTGTTCACTACCTGCTCAGACAACGCATTTACCGTTTCAGTCGCTTGGCCTAATGCATTCATAATTTCGCGAGCACCTTGCACATGCGTGCTAGTACTCTTTGATGATTGATAAATATTTTTAACTTGGCTCTCCATCGTTGTTAATGCTTTAGCAACTAAATCAAGTTGTTGTGCTTTCGCTTTGTCATCTTGTGCAAGTTTATTGACCATTTTATTGAAGCTTGAAGATATTTCGCCCAATTCAGTTTTTTCTGGGATATCCGTAATGTTATCAACCTTTCCTTGTTCAACGAGTTGAACAAAACCGTTTCTTAATTTACGTAATGGATTCAAAATTACACTGCGTTGCAACCAGTAATTGGCGACTAAGAAACAGATTAAAAAGGATAGCAAACCAATAACTATTCGATAAAGTTGCTGATTCAACACTTGCTGTTTCTTTAATATCTCTGTTTCGGCGATAAGAATAATATCTTCTAATGCGGTAACATTTTGCTTGAGTAGTGCTAAGCCAGCGGTGCGCTGATTCTGTGAATTCAGGGTGTTTTCAAACTCACTTTGATAACGATTAATGAGTGAATTGAGTTCATCAATCGCTTCTTCACTGATGTCTTCTTTGTCATCGTCATTGGAAAAAAAGTCGTCTTCATCAGTATTACTATCGCTTTCAAGGAAAATAGCTAATAAAGGATAATTTGTTAATTGCTGATGCAGTTGTGCTAATTCTTGTAATGCACTTTTAAAACCGGTATCGCTAATATTTTGACTAAGAAACAACTTTTCACGCGTGTTGATTAAATGGTTTAATGCGCGAGCAATATTGCTCATCGTTACTAAATAATTTATACGTTGCTGTTCGTCTAACGCCTCACTTTCAGAGGCATATTTTATCAGCGAGTGAGTAATGGCGACCATGTTCTGTTCACTATTACGAAGCAAAGCGAGTGGGTTACCACTTAACTTACCCATGGCACGATACTTTGTTTCAATATTTTTATTAAGTTTGCCCGCTTCTTCAGTAATGTTATGACTTAAGTTACCAATATCTAAGCTCGTGGAGCGTGTAATTATTTCGTTGAGTTGCTCTTGTGCGGTATTAAGCAGGCTGGCATCACCGGTTTGTAGATAGGTTGCAATGGTGCGATAAAACTTAACGGTAGTTAACGTTTTTAATGCATGGTATTCGGCGTACTGGCTTCGACTTGATGTAAGAGAAGTTCCAACATGATACATCGTTGCAACAAATATGATGGCAAAAATACTGATGGCAATAACAGACAGTCGTGAAAAACTTGATACTCGCATAGTCAATCCTTGAAGGGTATTCACAGATAAATTAATGCCGATTCTTACTGATCTTTGTTGCAGTTTTATGACAAGTGTATTTCTGAAGTGTATTACTAAGTATGTGGTTTGAAAATTTTTCTAAAGATAGATTTGACAGTTACGGTTTCAGCGTGGGTATTGATAATTAGTTTTATTGAACCGTTACGTTTAATGTCCCGTATTTACTTGATGATAAATTAATCGACTAGGAATGATTGTCGATATTTCATGTCTTTGACTTTAATTAGCATTAGTTTCTTCGCTGTAATAAGTATTACAATGAGAGTGTTATATAGATATTAAATGTTATGTCTTCAATCTAGTTGGAAAGTTTAAGGTCTAAATGGATCAGAACATTATGTTTGTGTGACTAGATAAAAGTCATAAGTAGATTCACAATTATGTGAACAGTTTGGTCTCTAAAATAAATAACGCTAATAATTAAATTCTGGAGATAATATGTTAACTAATCTTTTTAAGTTGGAGTCAGCAGTAAATATAAATAGTAACTTCGTACATAGCATAAAACATTGGACTCACAGCACACAATCTATACAATTGGTTTCGTGCAATTTCGAGACTGAGCAGTACAATACCAAGCTATTTTCTGAATTGAGTATATATTACCCGGATGAAATAAAGAGAGCGGTTCATAAGAGACAGGCTGAATTCCTTATAGGTAGGTTTACAGCAAGGTATGCCTTTTTATATGCTGACTTCGAGGAAGAAAACTTACCAACAATACAGATAGGGAAACACCGTAGTCCAATTTGGCCAAAAAAATTTATTGGTTCGATCACACATAATTCATCACAAGCTGTTTGCGCTTTAGCAAAAAAAATTGATATTGATTATTTAGGTATAGACATTGAGAGCATCTTATCCGATGAAACTGCATCAGAGATTGCGTCAGAAGTACTTAAAAATAACGAATTGAGCCTTTTACTGGATAGCGGTATCTCGTTTAATGAAGCAGTAACTCTTATTTTTTCGGCAAAGGAAAGTATCTTTAAAGCGCTTTATCCCAAAGTGAAGCATTATTTTGGATTCGAATGCGCTCGCTTAGTCAATCTGGATCGGGAGCGCTGTACATTAACCTTTGAATTAGATCGGGATTTAAGTTTAAAAACAGGTATATCTGAAAATTTAAAGTGCTACTTTGAACAAATTGATGACTCAATAATCACCTTAATTTACTGATAAGTTCATATATTAACTTGATGCCTTAAAAAATGTAGCTGGCATGACCTTGTTGCAAACCTTGAACAATATAACTTTTCCCCTAGGGTTGAGAGATATCTATATAAATTGCCTTCTAAAAGGGAAGGATATTTGGTTTACGGATAATCATTCATGATTTTTTGAACAAGGCGGTGAAGGCTTTGCAGCGGTTTAGGGTTATCATTGATAAAAAAGTGGCCACCATCAAACATGCTTATTTCAAACCCAGAGCAGGTGTAGTTTTCCCAATGCTTAAGTTTATCGAGACCAATATTAGGATCCTCTTTACCGCCATATACTGATATTGGACACAACAACTGAGATACTTCTCCTATATATTTTTCTGCCATTTGAAAATCTGCCCGCAGTGTTGGCAATAAGAGTTGCATAAATTCATCATTATCTAATATCTCTTGAGGCGTGCCTTGCATATAGCGCAAAGTGTCCAAAAACTTATCTATTGGAAGATTATAAGTAGGCGTGGAGAAACATGGTGTATCCGGAGAACGACTGCCAGAAGCAATAAAATGGATAGGCCCTGGGTAGCCTAGTGCAATGGCTTGTTTCGCGAATTCGTAAGCTACTCGGGCTCCTAAACTGTGTCCATAAAGTATGTAAGGATTATGCCTCAATATTGATGCCTCACATATCAAGTCTGCAACAAGACTCTCCATTGATGTATAAGCTTCTTCGAGAAATCGTGATGCCCGGCCCGGTGCATTTAAGGCAAGCACTTCTAATTCATCAGGCAATTTATTTGGCCAATCTTGAAACATGGAAGCATTGCCGCCAGCACATGGAAAACAAATCATTTTGTAACGTACAGTGCTGGGTTTATTAATGGGTAACAGTAGCTTTTGCACTGAAGTCGAATTATGCATCTGAGGTTTATACATCTTAACTACCTATTTAATAATTATTTTAATTAACAGATTTAATGTTAGGTACATTAAACCGTTCGCTGAAATTTATTTTTTTTCGTGATAACCACTGATTTATATCTTCAAGGATGAGATATAAAGAAGGTAGCAGCAATAAACTAATTACGGTGGCGAACAAAACCGCAAACCCCAATCCTACCGCCATTGGGACCACTAACTTAGCCTGTAGACTACTTTCAAACATCAAAGGTAATACTCCAACAAAGGTTGTTAAGGATGTAAGTAAAATTGCGCGAAAACGTGCGCATCCAGATTCAATAACCGATTCTGTCAAAGGCAAGCCGCGAGACCTTGCTTTATTGATGAAATCGGTCATCACCAAAGAGTCATTAATAACGACCCCCGCCGCTGCAATTAAGCCGAAAATAGACAAAGTACTTATATCAATACTGAAGATATAATGCCCCCATATTGCACCCGTAAAACTTAACGGAATGACTAACAAAATAATCAAAGGTTGTGTGTAACTTTTAAGTGGCACAGCGAGTAATATGTAAACACTAAGTACACCAGCAATAAATAGCACAATCTGTTCATTTAGCTGACTATTTTGTTCTTCTATAGCCCCGCCTAATTCGGTGCGAAGTGTGGGAAATTCATTCTTAATTGAAGGGAGAATAACTTCTCTGATCGTTTTGATGACTTGGTTTGGCGTGACTATACTTTTATCAATATCGCCCGAAATATAGACATTGCGCAGACCTTGCTCACGTCTAATAAAGCTTGTACCTGGAACACTTTTAAACTCAGCAACATCACCGAGCATAACTTTTGCCCCATTTGGCGTTGTAATTTGAGTATAAAGCAACGAAAATTCTTGCTCTTGAGTTTTTTCGGGGTAATGGACCATCACCCTAATTTCTTCTCCAGCGAGTAACACTTTTTGTGCTTCTTTACCGTAAAAAGCAGCACCTACTTGCTTTGCTATATTTTGTAGTGTTAATCCAAAATCATATGCAACCGGTAATAAGGTTAATTGAATTTCTTTACTGGTAGAGTCTAGAGTTGAATTCACGTTGACAATGCCAGATTGGTTCTTGAGTTGAGAGAGGAATTTTGTTGATGCTTCTCGTAATGTTTCCATGTCAGCAGCATATAAGCGGTATCCAAAATCCCCTTCTTCTGAATCGCCGTTTAAATTATCATTAATACTTATAGATTTTAAACTCGGGATATTGGGAATCGCTTGACGCCACCTCCGTGCTAACTCAAATGTATCATAAGGTCTAATAGCCTCATCAACAAGGGGAATAATTAACCTTCCCTCTGTTCTATTGTCGTTTAGTGATAAGATATCGCGCACCATTGTCGCGCCATATTCTCGGCCTGTTTGCTTGTCAATATCAAGGATAATTTGCTCTATCTTCTTGATTGCAAAAATGGTTTGCTCAACAGAAGAATTATCATTCATTCTTATGTTAATACTCGGAAAATCATGTGGTACGCTAGGTTCAGGTACAAAGCGCACTCTGTCTGACGTAATAAGAGCAACACTGATAAGGAGAATACCGAAAAATACAACCATAGTTAACCAGCGATCTTCTGTGCAACGTGTAACTAATTCTTTGTATGGCCCATATACAAAACTATCAAAGCTATTATTGAAACGCGTACGTATATGTTTCTCAGGTAATTGATCATACTGAATGTGGGCTAAATGTGCAGGCAAGATAAGCTTAGATTCAATTAAGCTAAATATCAGGCATAAAATAGCAACCATAGCAATTGAATAAAATAAAGTACTATCAGGCCCGCTTGAAAATACAAAAGGTGCGAATACAGCCATGGTTGTGATAACTCCGAAAGTTGCTGGTGTAGCAACTTTCTTTACACCTTTAATTACGTTATCGGCACTAGAACCATCCTGCTTAACCTGACTGTAAACGCTCTCGGCTGTAACAATAGCATCGTCGACCACGATACCTAATACCATAATAAAAGCGAATAGAGTGACGATATTAATGCTTAAGCCAAACAAGGGCATCACGATAACAGCTCCGAGAAAACATATAGGTAATCCTGCCATCACCCAAAAAGCTACTCGAAAACGTAAGAAAATTGAAAGTAATATGGCGACTAAGCACGCGCCCTGAAACAAATTTTTAAACATCATATTTAGTCTTGCATCAAGATAATAAGTGTAATCAACCAGCACTTTTAGTGATAACCCTTTAGGTAAAGACTTATTTTTCAGTTTAATAAAGAGGTTAACAGAATCAGCTACATGCATAATATTTTGATGTTGAGTCGCATTTATTATCAACGATATAGCATTTTCACCTGAAAACTTTAAATAGCGATCATCTCCAACAAATTTTTTCACAACGCTCGCAACTTCATGGAGTAATACAATGCCACCGCCAGGGGACGTTTTAACTGGAATATTTCTAAAATCATCTAAACTTATAGATTGATTGTTAACTCGAATAGAAATGGCCCCTTGTTCTGTACTAATTTGACCTGCTGATAAATTAGCCGAATGAGCAGTGATGGTTAACGCAATATCCTCTAGAGTGAGTTGATAAGCTTTTAATTTAGCTATAGGCACATCAATAGAAATTTCTTCTTCAGGAGCAAGTAATTCGACAATAGACACATGTTCAAGTAGAAGTAATTCATTCCTAACCTCTTTACTTAGTAATTTAAGTTGTGGTAACGGGTATTCACCTACTAACGAAATTTCCATCACATTTTGGGGTGTTTCGAGTTTAGATATCTTAAGTGGTTCCATGTCTTGCGGAAATGTCGCAATACTATCTACATACAGTTTTATTATATCTAGTGAATCATTTATATCAGCCCCTGTCGATAACTTGATTCTTACTCGTCCTTTATTTCGATTTGCATAAGAAATAATTTTATCAATTTGTGCTTCATTTTTTAATTTTTCTTCAATTTTGATTAATATATTTTCTTCAATTTCAAGAGGAGACGCCCCAGGATAATAGGCAGAAATTTCAATATAATTAGGTGTAGAGGTAGGGAATAGTTGCTTTTGAATTAAAAAATAGCTGAGTAAGCCTACTATCGAAATAAACAACATTAGCAAATTAGCGGCAACTGAATTTTTAGTAAAATAGGAGATGATTCCATTATCAGAGCTTATCTTGTTTGACATAAGTTACCTTATAATATGCTTTCTTTCTGGCGAATTGGATTGACTAACATACCTGTACGGGGATATTCAGGCACATTTAGAACAACAATTGCACTTGAACCAAGGTTTCCCGTTACAACATATCGATTATCTTTTGCTCTCAGTATTGAAACAGATTTTCGTTGTAACTTGTTGTTAGCATCAATTAACCAGAGTTCGTTGTTTATCACACTTTTTTGAGGTACTAGATATACACTGTCAATAGTTTTTCCAGTAAAGCTGGTTTCAACAAACTCTCCGAACCTTAGAATAGGTTGGTTCGTAGATAAACTATACGGATCTTTTACCCTAACAACGATTCGCAGCATACGTGTTTGAGTATCTATTACACCTAAATCTCGAACAACTTGAGCATTTCTAACAGCTTGTTGGTGACCAGAAACCAGTGCATTAACATGACCTAATTTCACCGGTAAAAAATGACGCTCAAAACCAGCAATAGGTACCTGTACTTCTCCATATTCGACGTTGTGTAACATCGCAACTTTTTGACCTTGATTGACATATTGCCTCTGACCAACCTCTCTCGAAACCACTAATCCATCGAATGGGGCGTAAATGTCGCAGTTATATAGCTCTTTTTTGGCAATCCTTAATGACGCTAATGAAGAATCTAATGCAAGTTGTGCTTGCTGTAATTGGGGTTGTCGTAAATATAGCTCTGGTACATCTCCATCATTAAAGCTTTTAGCTTCCTGGCTAGCAACATCTGACTTAGCTTGCTCTACTATCAATTCAGCTCGTGCCAAGGCTACTTTTTCCTTAGCATTAAGTACTGCTGCTTGATAAGTTTCTCTCTCAATACTCAAAAGTAATGTATCACGTTCAACTAGGCCACCGGGCACAAGGGAAGGATGCCAATAAATGATTTTCCCTGTTACTTCAGTTACTAATTGTGTACTTTCTAAAGGCTCAATTATGCCGTGACCCTTAAGTGTGACTTGGTGTTTCGATTGCCAAATCTCCCCCACGATTACTGAGGGTACATTTTCCCTAATAGAATTCGTTTGGTTTTCAGCGGCGGTTATATTTATTATAACGAACAGTCCAACAGATATGGCGCATGAAGCTACCATCAAAATTCGACTTGTTACCCGTGATTTCATTCATCTACTCTCTTTATATTATATAAGTTGAAGATTATTTGATTAAATTCATAGAACTCAAGTCATTAAAATACAAGGTGAAGTCATAAATTATAAGCCCCGGTTAACCATATTATTCTTTACACTGTGGAAGAATTTTGCATATGAAATCTATTACTTGAGAATTTTCATCTATACTTTCAATCTCATCTTCTATCGCATAACTATTTATAGAAACTATGGAAAATACTATTGTTGTACTTAATATGATTTTTGCTAGAGCTGATCTTTTCTTTTTGTTAAATGTCATTTTATTATTCCTTGCTCAATGTTGGATAGAATTTTTGCCCCGACCATAGCCGCTAAATGAATTTAGCGTTAATAACGCGCTTATACACCTTACATCTTATGATTAGCTGTGAATAACCACCACATAGCTTTGCTTACTTCTTAGGAAAACAAGTAAAAATTTAGACAAAACCATTAGTTATCAAGGTTTAACTAAGGTAACAACTAGTCACACGTTATATTTTAATCAGTATTTTAAAATTAAGAATATTTATTGATTTTATGTTGTTTTATGGAAATATAGTGATCTGCAGCGTTATATCACAAGGAATGAAAATGTCAGTAGGTATTATTTTTTAATATCGCTGCGATAGGAAACTTGTCATACTAGAATTTGCTTACGTAAATCTACTTTATAATTTGAAGATTATATAAAGAATTGTGTTCAAAAAGGAAATCGGAATATTAATCCGATAAACGACTATCCCTTATATAGACAAGATCAGAGTTTGGGAGGTTATTTTGCATCAACAAAAACTTTTGACCATTAGGGTGAACTTTAAATTTTGCATGGTAAGTATTCTTTTGCCAAGCCACCACAGACTTAGCCCCGGTGCTTAGATGAATTCTATGTAAATCAAAGTTCTTACCTTTAGGTGACGAATAGTAAAGATAGTTTTCATACACGTGCCAGGAAATATTCGAATCGGTAGGGATAATAGCAATTAACTCTTGCTCTTGTGCTAACAGGTTAACTTTTCGATGTAGTTCACCTTTTGAATTTAACAAATATACAAATTTCCCTAACTTGTCTTCTTTAGCTTGCAGTATATCGCTCATTATTCGAGTGCTTTTTTTCGAAGCTAATTCATAATGTATTAACGCACTATTACCGCTTTCACGTCTAGCGTAATAAATACCCTTTCCATCAGCCGTCCAGCTCGGTCGTTGTGCATTTTCCATTTGTTGAGTAATATAATTTATATTGTTGTTGATTAAATTGAGTGTAAATACTTGTTGATCGATCAAACCTAAAAGAATCGATTTATTGGGGTGGTAACTTATATCAATCAATCGATGATCCGTCTCAAAGTTAGTTAACAGCTTTATTTCTTCACCCATCGAATAACGGACGATTTGCTGAAGGCCATCAATTGTAGCTCTGAAAATAATATCGTTGGCAGCATTTGTATAATCAGGATGCCCTTCATCACCATCAAAAGGAAACTCTAATATCTCGAGATCACTTTTATGCACCTTATTAAATGGATTAGCTATTTCTCTGATATCACTTTTATTATCATAGTCTGTATTCGCAATTAAACAATCTACACCGCATGCATCGGAAATAGATCTAAGCTTTTGATTTTCAATATCTATATTGAAGAACTTTTCACTTTCGACATCAAAGTACTGTAATTCCTCGCTACTAGTATAGTAAATTCTTTTACCTTTACTACCCCAAGTTAGATTGATTGGAGCAAAGTTAATTCTGTTATTACTACTAATTTTTCCACTTTTCATATCAAAAATCATTAAGTGGACTCTGTTGTATCGTCTAAAGCGCAAGGCAGCTAGGTATTTGCCATCCGGAGAGAATTGAGCAGCGTAATCACCAAGGCTTTCAACGTCCGGAAAAGTGATTTGTTTGATATCTTTGGTCGAAATATCAATAGCAAATATAGAGTAAGGATGTTTATCACTTTGCTTATCGACGAAGTACAATGCTAAATCATCCGGAGACCAGAAAACAGTAGGTTGCAAAGTATTGTATTTATATACTGATTGTGAGCTTGTTACCTTCATATTATCGTCAAAATCAAGGATCATTAATTCTACTTCCTCACCTTTTTGACGTTGATAAGCTAACCGTTTTCCGCTATTTGCCCATTTTGCAGCATTATTATTTGCTGTTCCACTTGTTAGCTTTTTAATTGTTTGGCTATTAGGCATTTTCAGATAAATATCATAATAGCCATTTATAGATTTTCGATGTGAAAATATAATAGCGCCATTTTTTTCATTATAATCTGCACCTAATTCTTCCCCAGGCATGCTTGTGAGAAGTTCGATATTCATTGTTCTATTACTGCGCTCACTCCAAAAATAGGCACTAAATAGAAGAATAGACAGCGTCAAGATAGTAAAAAAGAAGACAATCAATTTAGAAAGAGAGTACTTTGGAATGCCTTTATCATGGTATGTGTTTAATTCAATGGTTGTCGAAATCTTTGGAGCTGGTTGTGTTTCAGCTTGATTTTGATAAGTATTGCTAGTTGGCACCACGGGGTTCTGCTCAATATTTATATTTGCAATGAGCAAATAACCTTTGTTGGGTACCGTTTTGATATACCGGGCGGCCTTAACATCATCGCCCAGTGCATCACGCAATTTTTTAACTACACGTCTAATCGCATTGTCAGATACGATACGTCCACTCCATACATTTTCCAACAAATCTCGTTGGCTTACATACTCACCTTTTCGTGCAATAAGGTAACAAAGTAACTCCATAACTAAAGGTTCAAGTTTAATGATACCATTTTGGTTCGAAAGTCTAGTCTTTTTAAAATCAATTACAAATTCACCAACAGTAATTTTTTCATTTCCCAACCAATCAAAAACCACAGTTGATTTCCTTACTTATCAATTATTTAAAGTGTTGTTTGGCATGTGATTATTTGTTACCAAACTGTTACGTCGGTAATATAACACAAAAAATAACAGGAAGTGCTTTGCCTATATAAAATTATCCCTCCAGTATGAATCTAAGTTTTTAACACCCACTTTAGGGATGTTTCGAAGTAATAAATTGAGTTGAGATAATTAGTGATTAACCAATATCCCATTTTAAAGAAAATAGTATTTTTAGTTATAATATTTGCGTTTTTGGCAATTATTTTCATACTGCTTAAATTGCAAAATACGTATAGCTCCTTACCAAAGTTAAATAATACTTTATCGATTGGATCACTAAAAGATCAAGTCAACATTAAAAGAGACAGAAACGGTATACCGAGTATTTATGCAACAACACGTAATGATAGCGCATTTGCTCTAGGTTACTTACATAGCCAAGAGCGCTTCTTTCAGATGGATATATTACGTCGCACAGCTAGTGGTCAATTAAGTGTACTTTTAGGTATAAGTGCGATTGAACAAGACAAACTTGCAATACCATTCAACTTTGACTTGTTAGCTGATGAAACAATAAAGCAATTACCACCTGAACATAAGACGTTGTTAGCCGCTTACACTAAAGGAGTTAATCAGGGGCTTAATACTTTAGATTCGTTTCCTTTCGAATATTCTGTTCTTGAGACGGCACCAGGACCTTGGCAAGAAAGGGATTCAATTCTTGTCGCTTACGCTCTTTTTCTAAAATTACAAAGTATTGAGCTAAAAAAATCATTAGATTTACATAACATTGAAAAAGCGCTGCCATCAGAGCTAGTTTTATTTCTTATCCCCGAAAAACAAACATTAGCGGGGTTACCACCCATTAATCAGGTACCTACTGTAGCAATATGGGGGAAAAGCTCTACATCTACTTCATTAGAAAAATATGAAGTAGAA
Source organism: Colwellia sp. Bg11-12 (assembly GCF_014076955.1). NCBI lineage: Bacteria > Pseudomonadati > Pseudomonadota > Gammaproteobacteria > Alteromonadales > Colwelliaceae > Colwellia > Colwellia sp. Bg11-12. The sequence continues at coordinate 7,053 of NZ_JACGUZ010000069.1, read as the reverse complement.
AACTACAGGATCAATAAGGCGAATGGAATTGGCTGGGCTATTTCAGGTTCAAAGACCCTAAGTCAAAGCGCACTAATAGCTATTAACTTAAATATGCCCCTTAGCATCCCAAATACTTGGTTTAGGGTGAATCAATATATAAAAGATAAGCATGAATTTCATGGTGTCACAATCCCAGGATTTCCTTTATTTTTGTCTGGCAGTAATACACATGTTGCATGGGGTCTATCACCTTCTCGCAGTGTATGGGGGAGGTTACAAATACAGTCAACGAGCAATGTCGATGTACAAACGAATGAACGGACTATACAGGTTAGACAAGAACCCTCGGTTATATATAACTTCGAGTCAACTAAGAAAGGCCCTGTGGTCGCATCAGATAAGCTCGGAAACTTACTAAGCTGGCAGTGGGTTGGAAATTCCCCTAAAAGCATTAATTTAGATTTGTTAGCTCTAGAAACATCAAAAGATACAAAGCATTCCTTATCTCTTTTTAAACAAGCCCGATTTGCCCATTTTGATGCATTTGTGGGTGACAGTGAAGGTAATATTGGTTGGACCATGTTGGGAGCGATCCCAAAAAAAGATTGTTTTCAAACGAAAATTAATTGCGAAAAACAAACAGATGTATATCGCTTACCGATTGATTATCCTCAAATATTTAATCCAGATAAAGGTTATATATCAACAGCTGATACACCACTATTCAATTTAACAACGGGTGACATGCATTGGTTTGACACAAATGAATTAAGCAACAGAGAAAAGCATACTGATGATAATGTTTTTGGAATGTATAAACCTGACGAAGCAATGGGGTATAAGTCACTAACTGATATACGAAATTATCCTATGATGCGCTGGCAGAAATTTTTGATAAAAGTTCTGAGTCAGGAGCTACTTACCGCTCAACCTCAGTTGCGAGAATACCGGAAATTTGTTGATAATTGGAACGGTGATACTTCGTCAAATTCTACCGGATACATACTCATAAGAGCATTTAGAGATAGTATCGCAAAACATGTTTTTAAGCCTATATTTAGCAAGATAAGTACAGATAAAGCCTCTTTAGAATTAAATGATTATTTCAACCTCACTCAGAGGTGGGAAATTCCTTTGTGGCAAATTATAAATCAACAACCTGATAATTTTTTAGATACACAATATTACAACTGGCAAGACTTGTATGCCTCAATACTAATTGATTTAAACAACATGTTTATATTGCAGGAAGGTTCACTCGCCCAAATAACATGGGGTCAGTATAACCACGTGGAATTTAAGCATAGTACATTTAATGTATTACCTAAACTAAACCGCTGGTTAGTATCTTTACCCGCAGAAAAAATTTCTGGTGATGTTCAATTGCCCAAAACTCAATTCGGAAACTTTGGATCAACATTACGTTTGGTGATGAGTCCAGGCCATGAATCCCAAAGCTTATTTAGCATGCCCATCGGACAATCGAGCAACCCTTTATCACCCTATTGGCTGGCAGGACATGATGATTGGGTGTTAGATCGCCCTACACCTTTTTTACCTAGCGACCCGAATTTTAACCTAACACTTAATCCAAAGAGTTCTCAATAAGAGGAATACGAATGAACCAAGATAATCATTGTTCGCAGGCGGGTTACCCCCTGACGTTATCACAACTAGAAATTTACTTTGATCAAGCAAAAGACCCAAGTAGTACCGCCTATAATACAGGCGGTTATGCCCGAATCTTTCGCAGCATGGATGTTGAAGCAATGCAGAAAGCGATCCATCTGGTCGCAGATCAACATGATGTATTTCATTTGGCCTTTGAAGAAGTGGGTGAGCAAATCATCCAAACATACAAGTACACGCCAGCTAAAATTAAGTATTTGGAGTTTGATCAGCATAAGCATCCACTAGCAGCAGCAAGAACATGGGTTGAAGAGCAATTTAAACGTATCTTTGACCTAAGCAAAAACGGGCTTTATAGCACCCATATTTTAAAAATTGCGGAAGACGAATATTGGTTAGTCCTTTATGCACATCATTTAATTTTAGATGGCTTGAGTTACAGTATCTGGACAGAAAATATTTTTGACTATTACATTTCACAAACTAAAGGTGAAGATTTAAACCTGGAGCAATCACAGCCACAATTTAATGACTTGGCACAAAAGTCTTATAAATATCCAGAAACCAAATCCTTTACTCGATCAGCAGATTTTTGGAATAATAAATTTGATGATGTTTTTGAACCCGTTATCAAGCCCAGATACCCAAAAAAAGCAGGTGAGGCCTCAACATGTATGGTAAGTCAGGAGATTTCTCCTGAATACTATAAACAACTTGTCACCTTTTCAGAGTCCTTTGGATTCACCATACATCAGCTTTTCATTGGTGCCTTATATGGATATTTTTTAGGTGTAAATTGCAACCGTACTATCCCGATATGTCTGCCTTTTCATAATCGTACCGGCTCGGCCAAAAACGCTATTGGTTGTTTTGCCAGTGTGTCCCCTTTGGTTTTAAACATCGAACCAGAAATGACATTCAGGCAACTCATGGATGACGTCAGTAGTGGTCTAAAAGCTATTTCCAGACATACCAAATATCCGATGAGTAAAGTCATACAAGGGATGCGCAGTACCCAACCCTATGTAAACAATTTATTTGATATAAATTTTAATTACTATAAGGCTAGTTTTAACATTGGCGAAGGTGAGTTTGAAAGTGAAACACACTCGCTAAGAACAGGTCATCAGCCTCCATTTAAGTTTCATTTGTGTGAATTTAAACATAAACAAGAAATTCAAATTGAATGTCAAACCGGTTACTTCAACGACAGCGATGCAAAAGCAATACTTGAGCGTATCCAGTTAATCATCGAGCAGGTAGTGGCCAATCCTAATATTCAATTAGCTGATCTCGAGCTAACAACTGAAAAAGACCTCGCCAGCTATGCAAGATTAAATCAAAGAACTGAACCTCATCAAATCACTAACCCGAGCATTGTCGAATTATATGAACAACAAACGACTTCTATGCCCGATGCGAATGCACTTGTTTTTGCAGAGCAAAGCCTAAGTTTTCAACAACTCGACCACAAAGCAAATCAATTAGCCAATAAACTGCGCAGCTTAGGAGCAAACAAAGGCAGTATCATTGGCTTATGTGTTGAACGCTCTTTAGAAATGCTCATTGGTTTGATGGGGATTTTAAAAGCAGGTGCGGCATATCTGCCCTTAGATCCTAAAGCCCCGGCAGAACGCATTAAATATATCATTGAAAATGCAAATCTGGATACAGTTGTCACTAGTCACAAATGCAGTTTGTTACTACCAGATCAGGTGAGCAAGCTAGTACAACTGGACGAAGCAATGTCTGAAAAGTGGCTTAGCAAATTTAGCACTTCAGCACCAGAAAAAAACATCTCAAATAGTGACACCGCCTACGTCATTTACACATCTGGTTCAACGGGATACCCTAAAGGCGTCGAAGTTAGCCATGAAAACTTAGCTCACCTCACCTCTGCTATGCATACGATGTTAACGAAAAATGGATTGTCAGGTAATTGTAGATGGGCATGGAATGCACCGCTATATTTCGATGCCTCTGTACAAGCAATTACCCAATTAGCATTAGGTGCTGAACTTCATTTAATCAGCGATGAACATAGAGTTGACCCAAGTAAGCTGACGACCTATCTACATGAACACTGCATCGATGTACTAGATACCACACCAACCATGCTAGAAGTACTCTTGCCTGAAGCAAAAAAACATCATCATTTATTGCCTAATCTACTCATTGGTGGCGAAGCAATTAATCCGAATTTGTGGCAAGAAATCAACAAACATACCGAGCAATCAGGACGCTTTGCATTAAATGTCTATGGCCCAACTGAATGCACAGTTAACAGCTCTTGGGCAAACTTAAAAATATCAGACAAGCCCACCATCGGGCATAGTTTGCCAGGAACACAATTATTCGTCATCAACGAAAGCTTACAGCCCCTTCCTGTCGGCATAATTGGTGAGCTTGTTATCGCTGGCCCCGGTGTTGCTAAAGGCTACTTAAATAATACCGCGTTAACCGAAAAGGCCTTTATTAATCATCTCCAACTTGGACGTATTTATCGCAGCGGCGATCTAGTGAGCCTTGGAGAAGATGGAAAACTGGAGTATATCGGCAGACGTGACTTTCAAGTGAAACTAAGAGGCAATCGTATTGAACTCGAAGAAATTGAAAATGTGTTATGCCGTCACGAGTTCATTATGGATGCTGCAATTGTTATTAAAGACGATCAAATACAAGCCATTGTAGTGGCAGAAAAAGTCAGTGAAGAAGAGCTAAATCGACATATAAAGAGTCAACTACCGGACTATATGCATATTAGTCACTATGTCTTTATTGATGCCATGCCCATAACTGCTAACGGCAAGAAAGATCGGGCTGCATTAGCCAAAATTGACAGCCAACAGGGAGTTGAAAGTTACCTTGCTCCTACTAGCAATGTCGAAACTCAAATCCAACAAATTTGGAGCAACCTGCTGCAAAAAGAACAGATAAGCATAGGTGCTAACTTCTTTGAAATCGGTGGCCACTCTTTATTAGCAATTCGCGTAGCTAGTGCATGTCGTGATTTGTTTAAAGTCGAAGTTAAACTTTCAGAGTTTATCGAAGCGCCAACTATTCGTAGCTTGGCGGAAAAAATTTCATACGTAATTGACAGACAAGAGGCTGTTTATAAAGTCATAGACTCAAGTCTGGTATTAAAAAATAACAAAAGGATCATATTATGAATGCGGAAAGAATCATCAATATCTGTCTTGAAAAAGGCATTTTTCTATCGGTCGACAATGGCAACCTGCAGGTAGATGCCAGCAAAGAAGAACTGACACCAGATATCCTTTCTTTGCTAAAAGTGCACAAGCAAGAGCTAGTTGATTACATAGATGCATTTAAAGCACAACAACAAGCTTTAAATCGCCAACAACTTAAAAAAACAGATATAGCCGGTCCAGCACCACTTTCATTTGCACAACAACGCTTGTGGATAGTGGACTGTATTGAACAAGGCGCTGTCCAAAGTAATGTTTCTGCGCCTTTTAACCTCGAAGGACAGCTCAATAAAGCTGCGATGCAAAAAGCAATTAATACCATTTTAATGCGTCATCAAGTACTGCGTTCAGTTTATCGTGAAGAAAATGACGAATGTCGCCAGCATTTGCTTGAACAGTTTGACGCCACTATTCCAGAAAAAGACTTAAGTCATCTTAGTGCTGAAGACTTTGATGAACAAGTACGTGTGCTGGCCAGAAAAGAAGCATTAACTCCCTTTGATCTCTCTAGCGATGTGATGTTACGAGTAACCTTGCTTAAAGCTAGCGAACAAAAGCATGCTGCCCTTTTTAGCATGCATCATATTGCATCTGACGGCTGGTCAGTTGGTGTCTTTATCAGAGAGTTCAACCTTCTTTACAGCGCTTTTGCTCTAGGTAAAGAGAATCCACTGCCGACACTCGAAGTGCAATATAGTGATTATGCCCATTGGCAGCGTGACTGGATGCAAGGTAGTGTCTACGAAAAAGAACTTGAATACTGGCGCACTCAATTACAAGATGCACCACCTCAGCACAGCTTGCCGCTAGATAAACCTCGTAATACTAATTCTAATATCATTGGTAAAAAAGTGAAGCGTACTATTTCCGCGCCATTACTTACTAAACTAAATGATTTTTGTAAGACTGAGGGTGTCACCTTATTCATGGCGCTACAAACTATTTATTCACTGACCATCTCCAAATGGAGTCGCGAGGATGATGTGGTCATGGGAACGCCAATCGCGGGCCGCATGCACCAAAATGTGGAGCCATTGATAGGTTTCTTTCTCAACAATCTGGTGCTTCGTTCAAATTTCGCTGGAAACCCTACTTTTAAAGAGTTAATGGCACGTAATAAGAAAGTATTGGTGGATGCCTTCGAACATCAAAACTTGCCGTTTGATGCGCTGGTAGAAGAAATTAACCCAGAGCGAAGTAATACGCATCAGGTCATGTTCCAACTTTGGTTTGTATTACAAAATCACGATAGCTCAGATTTCACCTTGCCTGACTTAAATATGTCACTACAAGAATGTGATGAATTCATTCACTTCGATTTGTCATTAGAGGCAATTGAAAAGCAAAATCAGCTTGAGATGAATTGGTTATACCAGGCTGATATATTTAATGAAAGCACAATAAATGAACTTTCATTATCTTTTGAGTCTTTATTAGAAAGCGTGCTTACTAATCCAAATTGTCATATTGATCGATTAGAAGTGGTTGGCAAAGACAGTGCTCAGCCTTGGTTAAATAAGGTTAGTAATGATTACTATAAACAACGTAACCTGGTAACAATGATCGATCAATATAGTCAGTTTACCCCAGGTGCCAACGCACTGGTTTACCAAGAAAAAATGCTGAGTTACCGCAAGTTAAGTGAACAAAGTAACCAGTTAGCTAACTACCTAGTCGCAACTGGTGTCACAGCCAATAGTTCTGTTGCTCTTTGTATGGAACGTTCCCCAGAAATGGTGATTGCTATGTTGGGTATCATGAAAGCAGGAGCGTCATATATTCCGATGGATCCCAATACTCCTAGAGAACGCATAGAAAACATCTTGCAAGATACCGGTGTAAATACCTTAGTGACCATGAGCTCAGTCGCTGAAAATTTAGTAAATATCAATACCACTAATATTTTCCTAGACAGTGAAGAATGGCAAGCGAGTAGCACTGATGCTCTTAACATTGACATTAAAAGCGATGATATTGCCTATATCCTGTTTACATCAGGCTCAACTGGACGGCCTAAAGGTGTACAAGTAACCCACAAAAATATGATTAACTTAGCCTATTCCATGCAAGAGATTCTTGCTGAGCGAGGATTAGTCGGCAGTTTTAACTGGGCTTGGAATGCACCGTTAGTCTTTGATGCCTCGGTACAAGCGCTCACCCAACTTGCCTTTGGCGTCGAGTTGCATCTATTGACCGAAGAAATGCGCACAGACCCAGGTGCACTAGCCAGTTA
>NZ_JACGUZ010000068.1:0-3514 GCF_014076955.1 Colwellia sp. Bg11-12 | reverse complement strand
CTTAATAGGCGCCTAGCAATGTCCTACTCTCACATGGGAACTCCCACACTACCATCGGCGCTACTGCGTTTCACTTCTGAGTTCGGAATGGGATCAGGTGGTGCCACAGTGCTATTGTCGCTAGACAAAAAGGTTACAATCTTGAAAGCTGTTGCTCGTCAGAGCGATAAATACAAAAGCGTTTTCTTATTCAATGCATTACAGTGCGTGATTATTCTGTCAGTCTTTTACAAACACTTCGCAGTAAAACTACTTGGGTGTTGTATGGTTAAGCCTCACGGGCAATTAGTATCAGTTAGCTCAAGACCTCGCAGTCCTTACACACCTGACCTATCAACGTTGTAGTCTCCAACGACCCTTTAGGGAGCTTAAAGCTCCAGTGAGAACTCATCTCAAAGCCTGCTTCCCGCTTAGATGCTTTCAGCGGTTATCAGTTCCGAACGTAGCTACCGGGCAATGCTATTGGCATAACAACCCGAACACCAGCGGTTCGTCCACTCCGGTCCTCTCGTACTAGGAGCAGCCCTCTTCAATTCTCAAACGCCCACGGCAGATAGGGACCGAACTGTCTCACGACGTTCTAAACCCAGCTCGCGTACCACTTTAAATGGCGAACAGCCATACCCTTGGGACCGACTTCAGCCCCAGGATGTGATGAGCCGACATCGAGGTGCCAAACACCGCCGTCGATATGAACTCTTGGGCGGTATCAGCCTGTTATCCCCGGAGTACCTTTTATCCGTTGAGCGATGGCCCTTCCATACAGAACCACCGGATCACTATGACCTACTTTCGTACCTGCTCGACGTGTCTGTCTCGCAGTTAAGCTGGCTTATGCCATTGCACTAACCGTATGATGTCCGACCATACTTAGCCAACCTTCGTGCTCCTCCGTTACTCTTTGGGAGGAGACCGCCCCAGTCAAACTACCCACCAGACAGTGTCCCCAAGCCCGATAAGGGCCCTAGGTTAGAACATCACGCATACAAGGGTGGTATTTCAAGGTAGACTCCACCACATCTAGCGACATGGTTTCATAGTCTCCCACCTATCCTACACATGTAGGAGCAATGTTCACTGTCAAGCTATAGTAAAGGTTCACGGGGTCTTTCCGTCTAGCCGCGGGTATACGGCATCTTAACCGCAAATTCAATTTCACTGAGTCTCGGGTGGAGACAGTGTGGCCATGATTACGCCATTCGTGCAGGTCGGAACTTACCCGACAAGGAATTTCGCTACCTTAGGACCGTTATAGTTACGGCCGCCGTTTACCGGGGCTTCGATCATCAGCTTCGCTTACGCTAACCGAATCAATTAACCTTCCGGCACCGGGCAGGCGTCACACCGTATACGTCATCTTTCGATTTTGCACAGTGCTGTGTTTTTAATAAACAGTTCCAGCCACCTGGTTACTTCGACTACTCTTAGCTTACACCGCAAGGGTTTAACCGAGAGTAGCGTACCTTCTCCCGAAGTTACGGTACTATTTTGCCTAGTTCCTTCACCCGAGTTCTCTCAAGCGCCTTAGTATTCTCTACCTAACCACCTGTGTCGGTTTGGGGTACGGTTCCTATATATCTGAAGCTTAGAAGCTTTTCCTGGAAGCATGGCATCAACAGCTTCAACTCCGTAGAGTCTCGTCTCGTATCTCAGTGTTGAATGAAAACCCGGATTTACCTAAGTTAACCACCTACGTACTTTCACACGGACTACCAACGCCGTGCCTGTTTAGCCTACTCCGTCCCTCCTTCGCAATATATAGAAGTACAGAAATATTAATCTGTTTCCCATCGACTACGCGTTTCCGCCTCGCCTTAGGGGCCGACTTACCCTGCCCTGATTAACATGGGACAGGAAACCTTGGTCTTTCGGCGGGGGAGTTTTTCACTCCCCTTATCGTTACTCATGTCAGCATTCGCACTTCTGATACCTCCAGCAAGCTTTACAACTCACCTTCAACGGCTTACAGAACGCTCCCCTACCACTCATAGTAAACTATGAATCCGCAGCTTCGGTGACTAGTTTAGCCCCGTTACATCTTCCGCGCAGACCGACTCGACTAGTGAGCTATTACGCTTTCTTTAAAGGATGGCTGCTTCTAAGCCAACCTCCTAGCTGTCTATGCCTTTCCACATCGTTTCCCACTTAACTAGTACTTTGGGACCTTAGCTGGCGGTCTGGGTTGTTTCCCTCTTCACAACGGACGTTAGCACCCGCAGTGTGTCTCCCGCATATCACTCATTGGTATTCGGAGTTTGCAAAGGGTTGGTAAGTCGGGATGACCCCCTAGCCTTAACAGTGCTCTACCCCCAATGGTGTTCGTGCGAGGCTCTACCTAAATAGATTTCGGGGAGAACCAGCTATCTCCCGGCTTGATTAGCCTTTCACTCCGACCCACAAGTCATCACCGCATTTTTCAACATACGTGTGTTCGGTCCTCCAGTTGATGTTACTCAACCTTCAACCTGCCCATGGGTAGATCGCCGGGTTTCGGGTCTATACCCTGCAACTAAACGCGCAGTTAACACTCGCTTTCGCTACGGCTCCCCTAATCGGTTAACCTTGCTACAGAATATAAGTCGCTGACCCATTATACAAAAGGTACGCAGTCACCGGACTAAATCCGGCTTCCACTGCTTGTACGTATGCGGTTTCAGGTTCTATTTCACTCCCCTCACAGGGGTTCTTTTCGCCTTTCCCTCACGGTACTGGTTCACTATCGGTCAGTTAGTAGTATTTAGCCTTGGAGGATGGTCCCCCCATATTCAGACAAAGTTTCACGTGCTCCGTCCTACTCGATTTCACTCAAAGGTTGCTTTTGTGTACGGGACTATCACCCTGTATCGTTGTACTTTCCAGTACATTCCACTAGCGCCCAATAAGCTTAAGGGCTGATTCGCGTTCGCTCGCCGCTACTAACGAAATCTCGGTTGATTTCTTTTCCTCAGGGTACTTAGATGTTTCAGTTCTCCTGGTTCGCTTCATTAAGCTATGTATTCACTTAATGATACTGACTTATGTCAGTGGGTTTCCCCATTCGGAAATCATTGGCTATTACGGTTTTTATCACCTTACCAATGCTTATCGCAGATTAACACGTCCTTCATCGCCTCTAACTGCCAAGGCATCCACCACATACGCTTAGTCACTTAACCATACAACCCTAAGTAGTCTTTCGACACGAAGTACACCTCGGAGACTAATCCAAGGCAATTGTAAAGTCTGACATTTTCACGCACAAATAAATGTGTCTTGAATAAGATGTTCACTCTGAGTAAGAGTAAACAAATGTTGATTAACAGCTTTCGCTATCAATCGCTTTTGTAGATTTTATATAACATGCAAATCACAGCGCGACACCGTTCATTGCTATATAAAATCATTTTTATATCAGCTTTCCAGATTGTTAAAGAACTCATTCTTAACGCGCATTCGGTTAAAAACGTGGTTTAAAAAACCAAACTTAACGTGTTCATCAGAACAGTTTAAGTTTGGTCTTTTCTTTAATGAAGAA
>NZ_JACGUZ010000067.1:0-1930 GCF_014076955.1 Colwellia sp. Bg11-12 | reverse complement strand
CAAAGCGAATGAGATTTTGTTTCGGTTAACTTTTTAAGTTAACGTTCTTTAACAATTAGTTATCATGCAATTTGTGTGGACACTCACATTACATTGATTTTACATAGTCGGTTCTTAATTCTCTCACGAGAGGCAAGGAAAGACGTAAAACAGTTTAATAATGATGTCACACAGATTAAGTATTAATCATTAATTTGATTAGTACGTTTTATGTAGTTACTGCTTCTCTTTTAAGAGTTGTTGGTAACACGACAGAATTCATTGAGCAGATGTCTTGGTTTCGACTAAGCATCACAAACGATTTTTTAATTGAAGAGTTTGATCATGGCTCAGATTGAACGCTGGCGGCAGGCTTAACACATGCAAGTCGAGCGGTAACAGAGAGTAGCTTGCTACTTTGCTGACGAGCGGCGGACGGGTGAGTAATGCTTGGGAATATGCCATATGGTGGGGGACAACAGTTGGAAACGACTGCTAATACCGCATAACGTCTACGGACCAAAGAGGGGGATTCTTCGGAACCTCTTGCCATTTGATTAGCCCAAGTGAGATTAGCTAGTTGGTGAGGTAATGGCTCACCAAGGCGACGATCTCTAGCTGGTTTGAGAGGATGATCAGCCACACTGGGACTGAGACACGGCCCAGACTCCTACGGGAGGCAGCAGTGGGGAATATTGCACAATGGGCGAAAGCCTGATGCAGCCATGCCGCGTGTGTGAAGAAGGCCTTCGGGTTGTAAAGCACTTTCAGTTGTGAGGAAAGGAGTGTAGTTAATAGCTGCATTCTATGACGTTAGCAACAGAAGAAGCACCGGCTAACTCCGTGCCAGCAGCCGCGGTAATACGGAGGGTGCGAGCGTTAATCGGAATTACTGGGCGTAAAGCGTGCGTAGGCGGTTTGTTAAGCAAGATGTGAAAGCCCAGGGCTCAACCTTGGAACTGCATTTTGAACTGGCAAACTAGAGTACTGTAGAGGGTGGTGGAATTTCCAGTGTAGCGGTGAAATGCGTAGAGATTGGAAGGAACATCAGTGGCGAAGGCGGCCACCTGGACAGATACTGACGCTGAGGCACGAAAGCGTGGGGAGCAAACAGGATTAGATACCCTGGTAGTCCACGCCGTAAACGATGTCAACTAGCTGTCTGTGGACTTGATCCGTGGGTAGCGGAGCTAACGCATTAAGTTGACCGCCTGGGGAGTACGGCCGCAAGGTTAAAACTCAAATGAATTGACGGGGGCCCGCACAAGCGGTGGAGCATGTGGTTTAATTCGATGCAACGCGAAGAACCTTACCATCCCTTGACATCCACAGAAGAGACTAGAGATAGACTTGTGCCTTCGGGAACTGTGAGACAGGTGCTGCATGGCTGTCGTCAGCTCGTGTTGTGAAATGTTGGGTTAAGTCCCGCAACGAGCGCAACCCCTATCCTTATTTGCCAGCGCGTTATGGCGGGAACTCTAAGGAGACTGCCGGTGATAAACCGGAGGAAGGTGGGGACGACGTCAAGTCATCATGGCCCTTACGGGATGGGCTACACACGTGCTACAATGGCAAGTACAGAGGGCAGCAATACCGCGAGGTGGAGCGAATCCCACAAAGCTTGTCGTAGTCCGGATTGGAGTCTGCAACTCGACTCCATGAAGTCGGAATCGCTAGTAATCGTAGATCAGAATGCTACGGTGAATACGTTCCCGGGCCTTGTACACACCGCCCGTCACACCATGGGAGTGGGATGCAAAAGAAGTGGCTAGTTTAACCTTCGGGAGGACGGTCACCACTTTGTGTTTCATGACTGGGGTGAAGTCGTAACAAGGTAACCCTAGGGGAACCTGGGGTTGGATCACCTCCTTATCTTGAAGTAAAAACAGTTTAATGGAAACTTCGGTTTCACGAGTGTCTACACAAATTACATGATAACAAATTAGAAGAA
>NZ_JACGUZ010000066.1:0-241 GCF_014076955.1 Colwellia sp. Bg11-12 | reverse complement strand
GAATTAAAACCTTTAGGGCTTCCTACTTATTGTAGGTCATTCGGACGCGGGATGGAGCAGTCTGGTAGCTCGTCGGGCTCATAACCCGAAGGTCGTCAGTTCAAATCTGGCTCCCGCAACCAATTCTTCTAAAGAGAATTAAAACCTTTAGGGCTTCCTACTTATTGTAGGTCATTCGGACGCGGGATGGAGCAGTCTGGTAGCTCGTCGGGCTCATAACCCGAAGGTCGTCAGTTCAAAT
>NZ_JACGUZ010000065.1:0-866 GCF_014076955.1 Colwellia sp. Bg11-12 | reverse complement strand
AAAGGCGCGGGTATCGGAGCAGGTGTTGCTGCTGTGGCGGCTTATTTAGCCAATAAAAATGAGGATGATATAAGTAAAAGGAATCGTAGAATTTTGAAAGCTGCAACCGGCGGCGCTGCGATTGGTGGTGGTATTGGTTATTATATGGATACACAAGAAGCTGAATTGAGAAAACAATTGCGTGGTTCAGGTGTTAGCGTTGAACGTGAAGGTAATAACATCAACTTAATTATGCCTGGCAATATTACATTTCCTTCAGGTAATGCCAATATTGATCAAAGTTTCTTATCTGTTTTAGATTCAGTTGTTTTAGTATTACAAGAATTCAACAAAACCTTGATAGTCGTTGCGGGTCATACTGACAGCTCTGGCTCTAACGCACTAAACCAGAGTTTATCAGAGCGCCGCGCTCAGTCTGTTTCTACCTACCTTAATAATGCAGGTGTTATTATAGATAGAATTGAAGTGATTGGTTTTGGTGAAACTCAGCCTGTTGCGAGTAATAATACAAAGGCCGGTAAAGAACTTAATAGAAGAGTAGAAATTACTTTACTTCCAATTACAGAGTAATACCGTATGAAATATTTACTTGCTATTTTAATGCTCGCAACATTAACAGCATGTCAAACGGCAACAGAGCTACAAAGTGCCTCTTCAAAAGGTTTAGCTAATATTTATTCTTGTGGACAAATAAACGCTGCATTTGCTGCCTATGAGGCAGATAAAACTTCTTTCGCTGCACTTGAACAAATTGCGGCGATGTCAGGATTAGTGATTAATAAAAGCACAGGAACGGATGCCAGCTCATACTATGAAAGTATAAAATCAGCGGCCAGTGTTGCGCTGCTTGTTCAGGGTTGTCAACC
>NZ_JACGUZ010000064.1:0-1177 GCF_014076955.1 Colwellia sp. Bg11-12 | reverse complement strand
CAAATTTTAGACATAAAAAAAGACGCCGAAGCGTCTTTTTCTCAGTTCTCGTGAGAACTAAAATCAGGAACTAGTCAATGATTTTAGATACAACACCAGCACCAACTGTACGACCACCTTCACGGATAGCGAAGCGTAAACCTTCGTCCATCGCTACTGGGTTGATAAGCTCTACAACAAATTTCAAGTTGTCGCCAGGCATTACCATTTCAACACCTTCAGGAAGCTCTACAGCACCTGTGATATCTGTTGTACGGAAGTAAAACTGTGGACGGTATCCTTTAAAGAATGGCGTATGACGACCACCTTCATCTTTAGATAACACGTATACTTCTGATTCGAATTTTGTATGAGGTGAAATTGAACCAGGCTTACATAATACTTGACCACGTTCTACATCTTCACGCTTAAGACCACGTAAAAGTACACCACAGTTCTCGCCAGCACGACCTTCGTCAAGAAGCTTGCGGAACATTTCAACACCAGTACAAGTAGATTTTTGAGTATCACGGATACCAACAACTTCTACTTCTTCACCAATTTTGATGATACCGCGTTCAACACGACCTGTAACAACAGTACCACGACCAGCAATTGAGAATACATCTTCGATAGGCATGATGAATGCTCCGTCGATTGCACGCTCTGGCTCTGGAATGTAGTTATCAAGTTGGTCAGCAAGTTCGATTATTTTAGCTTCCCACTTTTCGTCACCTTGAAGGGCACATAAAGCTGAACCTTGAATTACTGGTAAATCATCACCTGGGAAATCATATTCGCTAAGAAGTTCACGAATTTCCATTTCAACTAATTCTAATAATTCTTCATCGTCTACAACATCACATTTGTTCATGAATACGATGATATATGGAACACCAACTTGACGTGATAACAAGATGTGCTCACGTGTTTGTGGCATAGGACCATCTGTAGCAGCAACTACTAAGATAGCGCCATCCATTTGTGCAGCACCAGTGATCATGTTTTTGATGTAATCGGCGTGACCAGGACAATCTACGTGTGCGTAGTGACGAGCTTCTGTATCGTACTCGATGTGAGAAGTATTGATTGTAATACCACGCTCACGCTCTTCAGGAGCATTATCGATTTGTGCGAAATCTTTAACTTCACCACCGTGTACTTTAGTTAATACTGCAGAGATAGCAGCTGTTAAAGT
>NZ_JACGUZ010000063.1:0-377 GCF_014076955.1 Colwellia sp. Bg11-12 | reverse complement strand
ATCAGCTTTCCAGATTGTTAAAGAACTCATTCTTAACGCGCATTCGGTTAAAAACGTGGTTTAAAAAACCAAACTTAACGTGTTCATCAGAACAGTTTAAGTTTGGTCTTTTCTTTAATGAAGAAGTTAATCAATTCACAGCGTGAATTGGTAGGTCTGGGCAGACTTGAACTGCCGACCTCACCCTTATCAGGGGTGCGCTCTAACCAGCTGAGCTACAGACCTATTTTATTAGTAAGCCCAGAGGCTTGCTTCTTCTAATTTGTTATCATGTAATTTGTGTAGACACTCGTGAAACCGAAGTTTCCATTAAACTGTTTTTACTTCAAGATAAGGAGGTGATCCAACCCCAGGTTCCCCTAGGGTTACCTTGTTAC
>NZ_JACGUZ010000062.1:0-321 GCF_014076955.1 Colwellia sp. Bg11-12 | reverse complement strand
AAAATGTCTAGAATGCGCTCCAGTTCCAAGGGGTTCAGTTAAAACGAACCACGAAAGAGCTGTTTTGATAAGTTATCTACATCGCTTTAGGGCAAAGTCGTTAACTTAACGTTTTAAAAGTAAGTTTGAAGCTTTATAAGAAACTTCAAATTAAATTAAATAAAACGTTGACATCAAAACTGAGAAGCGTATCATGCGCATCTCGCTTCAGGCAAGGCCTGCAGCAACGAAGCAAAGCGAATGAGATTTTGTTTCGGTTAACTTTTTAAGTTAACGTTCTTTAACAATTAGTTATCATGCAATTTGTGTGGACACTCACAT
>NZ_JACGUZ010000061.1:0-150225 GCF_014076955.1 Colwellia sp. Bg11-12 | reverse complement strand
GTTCAATGAATTTGATTTTGATTTTGATTTTGAATTTGATTTTGAAAAAAAGGATGAAGATAGCCTCCTTTTCACACTTAAAAAAAATGTCGTTAATTGTATCAAACAATCAACCTGTAGCCTTAAATTGTTGAGTGAGCTTAATGATATAGTAGAAGAATATCGGCATGTCGCATGCCAAGTCATTTTTCAAGTAATGGCTGATTTACATTTAAATCGTGATGAAGCTATGACCTGTTGGCAAGAAGTCAAACTACATGCCTTATGGCTAAACAAGCAAGTTGGCCGGCCATTACCTTTAATTGCCATTATCTGTGACTATTTATCTACGCACATGAGCCAATTAATCCGCAATCCAAAACTTACCAGCCATGAACACTTTGATAGTCTAGTCAATCACTCTACCATTGATAGCCTGACAGGCTTGTTTAACCGAAACTGCTTTAATGACACCCTCACACATTTGCTTGCGTTAACGCAAAGGGAAGATTCTGAGTTGTCTTTAGTTTTTTTAGATTTGGATGACTTTAAATTTATTAATGACACCTACGGACATCAAGTGGGCGATTTGGTCTTGCATAAGTTCGGAAAATTATTATCGAATTCAATACGACAAAGCGATATTGCACTGCGCTATGGTGGCGAAGAATTTGTTATTCTTATGCCAAACACTGGCTATAAAGATGCGTTGATGCTGAGTAATCGAATTCGCTCGAAAGTTAGGGAAAAGGTCTTTCTAGAAAATGGTTCCAAACTTCACATTTCCATCAGTGGCGGACTAGCCGTTTATCCCACACATGCAAAAACGTCCGACGAACTTATTTATTCTGCCGATAGTGCTTTATATCGAGCCAAAGGTGCGGGTAAAAATAATATTAAAGTGTTTAAAAATGAAAATCGCCATTATTTACGGGTGCCATTAGTGAAAAAAATAAAGGTGAAAGAAATAAACTTTGATGGTGCTACCATTCAAGAGGCAACGTCTCAGAATATTTCTTTTGGTGGGGTGTCATTTGAAACGTCACAACATTATTGTGTGAATAATTCGATTCAAATAGCGATTAAATTTAATGGCGAAAATCCTACCTTAATGTTTGGTACGGTGGTGAGGGTTGATGAAATATCTGAAAAGAGTTTTACCATTGCTGTCTCGTTTTCATTTGGCGATATAGAAAAAATGGCTAAAAGAAAAATTGCTAAAATAATAGCACAACACGAAAAGAGTAATCGTTCGAGATAATACCTAAATCATTTCAAATGACCCCTTACATTCAATTCAAATACCCCCTCTATAACGACACAAATAATAGAAGCAACTTGGGCTAGGTTGCTTTTGGTTAATCGTTACAAATTCCATTCCAATTAATAACATAAATTAACAATTCTAACCTTGTCTGACAATTATCAGTTCGGATATTTATCTCGTCAAATATACTAATAATTCATACGAGTGTCAGGTGAAGTTAGCTTATTTATTATGCTCACAGATAACTTATTTACTCGTAAGCTTTTAGCGTTAAGGAGTTATTATGCAACATATTTTAGTTTGCCTCGATTTTTCTGAATTATCTAAACAGGTAATACCATTCGCGGTGACTTTAGCACGCGGTTTTGGTGCTAGAATTACCATTTTGCATGTGCTTGAAAAATCTGATTTAGACTCCAACTCACCTATGGATTGCTTTGAGTGGGAAATGCAAAAGCATGAAGCTACACGTTACCTTAATACCATTCAATCTGAGATCAGAAATTGGGATATTTTAGTGTCTGCAGAGATGATAGAAGGCCAACCTGCAGAACAGATACACCATTGGATAAATACACACAATGTTGACCTTACGGTACTTTGCAGTCATGGAACTAACGGACAAACACAGTGGCCGTTAGCAAGTACCGCTCAAAAATTAATTTCAGGAACCTCCAGCGCTATATTGCTCATACCGGCCAAATCACTGGCGACACACAAAAGGTATGACAATAATTCGACGCTTTGTTTTCGTAAATTATTAGTGCCTTTAGATGGTTCGAGTTGGGCTGAGAGTGCACTCGCCTATGCTGTTAATATCGCTAATTATCAGCACTGTGAAATGGTCCTTGCGCACGTGATTCCAGAATCGGGCATTACGCAAATGGAGCCGCTAAATTCAGAGGGCTTAGCTCTTGCTGAAAATATAAGAGAGTACAACTGGAACGTTGCCTCCCATTATCTCGATAAAATAGAATCACGTTTAAAATCAACGACAGACATTCCTGTTAAAACATCATTAATTAATAATCATGGTGTTGCAGATGAATTAATTAATATTGTTGATGCTCAAGCAATTGATATGGTGATTATGTCAGCCCATGGAAGTTCCAACCACCAAGGCCAATATTGTGGCAAAACAGCCCTCGATTTTCTAGAAAATTGCCACGTGCCCGTTATGCTTTTACGTGGAAATATATCGCAGAGAAAAGCAGTTGATAAACTCGATTATTCGCTACTAGAATCGTCGTCTCGCTTGCCCTTACAGGCGGCTTTATGACTTATGAATTCGGAAAGTTAAATACGGGTTTTGTTGAAATAAAAGCGCAAGAGTTGGCATTAAGTCACGTACTGTCTTCGAAAAAACCGAAGCCAATTCCATTGCTTATTGCATTGCCTAAAATACCTAACTGGATAGAAAATGCTAAAAAGTCGTTTAATACTGCTGATATAAATACGGCAAAAGTAGCGGAATGGATATTTGATAATAGTTATGTGTTAGAGCGATCCCTCCAAAAAATAAAAATTGATATGCCTGAGGATTACTACAAGCTTTTACCCAGCACACAAAGTAGTAAAGGTCATGACCATTTACCGAGGGCTTATCATATAGCCAGTGGTTTACTCGCCGCTGGCGGTATACAAATAGCTATGCCGATATTGGTTAATTTTATTCAGGCATATCAAAAAGAATCACCTCTTGATATCGCTGAATTATGGGCATTACCTACGTTATTGCGCTTAGCGTGTATTGAGCTGGTTATGGCCAGTGTAGTGCGTATTGTCCCCGAACTTAACTTACCTTATAAACCCAGTAAGGCAGGGCAATCAACAGCCACTGCTATTGATGATATTGATTGTTTAGGGCGCGCATTACATTGTTTATCAGTAATTGAAACGATTCCATGGCGTACTTTTTTTGAACAAGTGAGTGTCGTCGAAAAGGAGTTGCGTAATGATCCCGCTGGTGTTTATGCTCACTTAGATTTTGAAAGTCGAGATAGATATTGTAAAAAAATTGAAAAATTAGCGCGTGCTACGTCTTACAGTGAAGAAGATATAGCGCGTTGTACACTCGAACTGGCAGACGAAACTGAACCAAATAATGAACGAGAGAGCCATGTAGGTTTCTGGTTGGTAGATGATGGACAAGCTGTTTTAGAAGAAAAAGTCAATTATCACCTTTCATTGAAGCAACGCGGTAAACGGTTACTACAAAAACACGCTATTGGTTTGTACTTATCGCTATTAGTATCATTTATCGGCGTAACTGAATTTTTTGCCTGCTATTATTTATACATTAACTACGCCAATATAGCGCAGTTAGTGATTGGCTCGTTGTTAGCACTTATTCCTGCCTCTATGTTGGCAGTGTCTACATTACATTGGACTTTAACCAGTTTAATACCACCACGCATTCTTAATAAACTCGATTTTGATAAAAAAATCAATCCAGATTTTCCTACGGCGATTGTCATACCGACCTTGCTAGGCAGTATTGAGGAAATTGACTCACTGCTTATACGCATTGAACGACATTATTTATCAAATACCGATCCCGCGCTACATTTTGTGTTGCTTACCGATTACTTAGATGCCGCCCAAGAAACTGAACCAACTGATAACCAATTTTTAGGACATGTTCGTCAAGGTATAATAGGGCTTAATGACAAGTACCGTGCTGATGGAAAAGCTCCTTTTCACCTGTTACACAGAGAGAGAAAATATAACGCGAGTGAACGTTGTTGGATGGGATGGGAACGCAAGCGGGGAAAACTTGACGAATTTAATCACTTCTTACGTGATAAAAAATCTTCCGCGTTTAGTCTTAGTGAAGGTGATAGTTCAGCCCTGGGGGCCATTCGCTTTGTTATTACCCTTGATAGCGATACGCAGTTAAGCCGAGGTATGGCGGCGCGTTTAATTGGTACGCTAGCTCACCCGTTAAATCGTGCTGTTTTTGATGATAAAACTGACAAGATAATTGCTGGATATAGCATCATTCAGCCGCGTATTGAAATAGCACCGTCGCGTGCAGAGAGTACATGGTTTTCACGATTAGCATCGGGTGACCGTGTTATAGATATATACAGCCAAGCGGTGTCTAATGTTTATCAAGACCTCTTTGGCTGTGGTATTTTTGTTGGCAAAGGTATTTATGATGTATCCGCATTTACACGGTGTTTACAGGGGTGTGTGCCAGAAAATACGGTGTTAAGTCATGACTTATTTGAAGGCATTAAAAGTCGTGTCGCGCTAGCCTCAGATATTGTACTTTATGAGGACTTTCCTAATCACTATTTAGCCTTTACACGTCGCTTACATCGTTGGATACGCGGTGATTGGCAGCTTCTTCCTTGGTTGAAACGGCGGGTTAGGCTAAGTGATAATAGTTATTGCCGAAATGACATTGATTTAATTGAGCGCTGGAAAATTTTTGATAATTTACGACGAAGTGTATTAGCCCCAGCTTTGCTTTTGTGGCTAATGGTAGGTTGGATTTGGTTACCAGGTAACCCTTTAGTGTGGACGGCGTTAGCGCTTATTGCGCCTGTGGGTCACCAAATAGGTCATTTCATTATCGGCATTACTCGACATTTTCATTGGAATGACTTTGAAAATTTAGGCCCAAAAATATTATCAAATACAGGTCGTTGGCTTATGTTGATTGTTTTTCTGCCACACGAAGCCATTGTTGCCCTTGATGCGGTAATTAGAACACTCTTTAGAATAACAATCTCTCAACAAAATTTACTGCAATGGCTAAGTGCAGCGCATACAGATAAACATTTAAAAAATAAAGATTCTTCATGGTATTACTGGCGAGAAATGGCTCCGGGAATTTTATTAACTTTCTTGTTCGCGATTATTATTTTTTACACAAATGTAGCCGCATTACCTATTGCGGCTCCTTTTTTAATACTTTGGTTGCTATCACCAGAAATTGCCCGGTTAATCAGCCAGCCAATACCTAAAACAGTCGAGCAATTAGATGAGCATGATGTTGTTTTTCTAAGGCGTCTATCTCGACGTACTTGGTTATTCTTTGAAACATTTGTTGGGCCTGCAGACCATTGGTTACCGCCTGATAACTACCAAGAAGACCCCCATGGTATTATTTCTCACCGAACCTCACCCACCAATATTGGCATGATGTTTCTATCAAATCTCACGGCTTGGGACTTTGGTTATATTGGGCCAACTGAACTTGTTTCACGCGTACTTGCGAGTCTTGATTCACTATCAAAATTGGAGCACTACCGAGGGCATATTTTTAACTGGTACGATACCCAGACCCTAGAAGTACTGTTACCACGTTATGTATCAACGGTTGATAGTGGCAATTTGGCTGCGGCATTATTAACGCTTAATGAGGGATGTAAAACTATACAAAACAGCCCGATATTTTCTCCTACACGTTGGGATGGTTTAATGGACACCATCGCACTTATTGAAGAAGCAGTAGCTAAACTCGATTGTGATAACAAAGAAGAATTTACAACACTGTGTGAGCATGCGGCCCAGATTCGTAATAAAGCGGCAACTGCGCGCGATAATAACGAGATTTGGTGGTTAACCATACAAGAGTTCTGTGAATATGACTTTATTGAATTTGATCGCCATTTGGTAAATATCTTGGCGAAAAAATCATCTGCCCATGGGGTCACTGTTTTACGAAATATTCGTGTATGGGTAGGACGAGCACATGCACATTTACGTGATATGCAACGAGATTTGGATAGATTATTTCCATGGTTAACCATGTTAACTTGTCCTAGCACCTCAGAGCATGAAGCCGATGCGCTGAAGTATCATGATGGCCTAATGATGTTACGCCGTATATTACGGCCAACACTGCCACTGGCCGAAATATCACCCGCGTGTGTCATGGCTAAAAAAATCATCCTAAATTTACGTGAAGAAAAACCGCATTTATGGAACGAAAATCCAGACAATGCCATTTCTGTATGGTTGACGACCCTCGATAATTCTCTCAATACTTCGATGCAAAATGCCTCAAAACTGCAAAAAAATCTGCGCACTATATCAAAAAAATGTCTTGCTGAAGTTGCCGGAATGGATTTTCGTTTGTTGTATGATGAATATACACAACTCTTTCATATAGGTTTCAATGACAGTGCTGGCGTGATGGATCCCCATCACTATGATTTATTGGCGTCAGAAGCTAGGCTAGCCAGTATTGTTGCTATGGGTAAGGGCGATATACCCACCAAACATTGGTTCGCATTGGGTCGTTCGATTACCAAAGTCTCGGGTCAAAATGTATTGATATCTTGGGGGGGGACGATGTTTGAGTACCTAATGCCTCGCTTATTAATATGTAGTGCAGAAGGAACCTTACTTGCCCAAAGTGAACAGGTTGCCGTAGATGAACAAATTAGAAGTGGTGAAAAACGTTCAACACCTTGGGGAATATCTGAATCAGGTTATTCGACGGTAGATATTCAACATAACTATCAATATCGTGCGTTTGGTGTACCGAGTTTAGGGTTCAAGCGTGGCCTAGAACTCGATACCGTTATCGCGCCTTATGCTACTGCGTTAGCACTGGCTATTTATCCTCAGCGAGCTACTGATAATCTAAAACGACTTAGCGAACTGGGCATGTTAAATCTTTATGGTATGTATGAAGCAATAGATTATACCCCAAATCGTCTACCTCTAAATCGTGAATTTACTATTGTTCGTTCACATATGGCGCATCACCAAGGCATGATATTTGTTGCGTTAGCTAATGTGTTGTTTAAAGAGCCACATGTAACGCGTTTTCAACGCAGTACTATTGTGCAAACGGTTGATCTGTTGTTGCATGAACAACTGGCGTTAGATAGTTCACTTGAATTTCCAACAGATGCTATCACCAAAGCGGAAGAAGCAATTGATTCTGAGGTACATAATCTACCTCATCTACCCACGTGGAAACCGGCATTGTGTGGTGCTTTTCCCGAAGTTCACGTACTGGGTAATGGTCGCCTCAATACGTTGATCACCGACTCTGGCGCGGGTGGACTTAACTGGCGACATAATGCGTTAACCCGTTGGTTGCCAGACACTACCCTTGAAAGCCAGGGCGTTTGGATATATCTGCGTGATGAAGACAGTGGTGAAATGTGGTCTGTTGGTCGGCTACCGATGAATAAAACCAATAAAAAGTACGATGTGGTTTTTCACTCACATATGGTTGAATTTCATCGACAAGATCATGGTATATCATTACGTATGGACTTAACCTTGTCGGCGAATGATGATGTTGAAATTCGCCGTATAACGTTAATTAATGATACCCAAGAGGTACGTCGTCTTACCATAACAACGTATGCTGAAGTTGTGCTTACAGCACCCAGCGCTGATCAACGCCATCCGGCGTTTAGTAAGTTGTTTATTCATAGTGAACTCGCTAAAAGCATGAATGCGCTTGTATTTGAACGTCGTTCACGCGAGCCGAATGAAAAGCCTCCTGCGCTTATGCATCGCTTTTTGTGTGATAGCGATGCCGTAAAATTAACCAGTTTTGAAACAGACCGTGCGCACTTTATGGGTCGTAACGGCAGTTCACAAAATCCTCAAGGACTTCGTGATGGCTTGTCAGAATCTCTGGGTTGGACCTTAGACCCGATTATGTCTTTGCAAGCAACTGTAGAGCTGTCTGCATTTGCCACAGAAAAACTCGCTTTTGTTACTATTGCGAGTAGCTCGCGTCGGTCTTTGTTTGAGATAGCCCACTGTTATGAAGTGTTATCCTCTATTGATTTAGTGTTTCACGATGCGCTGTTCAAAGCCAGTTTAGGCATGAAAAACTGTGAATATGCGGTACCTTACTTACCCCAACTGCAAAACCTTTTATCCGTACTCATGCAATCAAATGCAGCGCTTCGGGTAGAAAAAAGTGTCATCAAAAAAAATAAACTGAATCAGTCTGCACTGTGGGCTTTTGGCATTTCAGGTGATTTTCCTATTTTACTGTTCCGTTTACATGATGAAACTAACGTTGCTTTGCTTCGGGTGCTCATGTGTGCTCATCAGCAATGGCACATAAAGGGCCTAGAAATTGATTTTGTTATTATTCATGAGGGAAGTAGCGGCTATATTGACGAAATTAGCGACAAAGTTCAGGGGCTATTACAGGACATTGGCGCACAAACTCTACTTGGGCAACGCGGCGGGGTACATTTGCTTCACCTAGGTCAAATGTCGCTTGAACAAGGAGATTTACTCAGAGCGACCGCTCATGCCATTTTAAGTGACCATGATTCCTTAGATAAACAAATAATATCACGAGATAGCAAAGAAAATTGCTTGCCAACGTTCGTCGCCACAGCAGCACAAATAGGCTCAACAGTAAGTCTGCCAGTTGAACGTCGTACTGATCTCGTTTGTTTTAATGGTACCGGCGGCTTTAGCCCTAAAGGTGATGAATATGTTATTTATTTAGCGCCAGATCAAACCACGCCAGCACCATGGTCTAACGTACTCGCCAATGAAAATTTTGGTTGTTTAGTGTCTGAATCTGGTGGTGGTTACACTTGGGCTATTAATAGCGGTGAAAATAGACTCACCCATTGGGCAAACGACCCTGTTAAAGACCGCCCGAGCGAAGTGGTGTATATACGTGATGAAGAAACAGGCCAAGTTTGGACGGTTACGCCTGATCCCATTGGTACGGGTAACCTTTGCGAAATAACACACGGCGCAGGTTATAGTCAATGGCGCAGTAATTCACACCACTTAGAACAAGCGCTAACCGTAATGGTTGCCCATGAAGATCCCGTTAAAATAACGCGCTTAGCATTGAAAAATACCCAAGGTAAAGCGCGTCGTTTAACGGTTACCTATTATGCAGAATTAGTATTAGGTGCAGCGCGCTCGAGCAGTGCGCCTCATATTGTTACGGAATTTGATCCCAAAACAAATGCACTACTCGCGAGAAATGTATGGAATGCGGCTTTCTCTGAACGAATGACCTTTCTGTGTTCAGATAGACAAGTTCATGGTTTCACTGGTGACAGATCTGAGTTTTTGGGGAGAGAAGGTGGTTTTAGCACACCCGAAGCTTTAGAACGTTGGGGGCTTAGCGGCTCCGTGGGCGCTAAATTTGATCCCTGTGCCGCGTTACAAATACATGTTGATGTGCCTGCTAATGGGGCTGCAGAGGTATTGTTTTTATTTGGTCAAGGTGATGACCCAAAACATGCACAAGCGCTCATCGAAAAATGGCAGCAACCACAAACTCTCCCTGACAATTGGAAAAAAGTGCGCACACGCTGGTCACGTTTATTCCACTCACTGCAGGTTAAAACCCCAGAGCCTTCATTTAATTTAATGATGAATCAATGGTTACTCTATCAAACGTTAGTCTGTCGAATTTTTGCTCGCTGTGGATTGTATCAATCAAGTGGCGCTTATGGTTTTCGAGATCAACTACAAGATGTTATGGCATTGGTTTATGCAGAGCCAGCAATAGCGCGTAAACATATCATAGAAAGTGCCGCGCACCAGTTTGATTTAGGCGACGTGCTGCATTGGTGGCACCCGCCAATGGGCAGAGGTGTGCGAACCCATTTTTCAGATGATTTGCTATGGCTGCCTTATGTCACCGCTTATTATGTCGACGTTACCGGAGATAAAACTATTTTTGATGAACAAATACCTTTTTTAACGGGGGAGCCTTTGGGCCACCGAGAAGAAAATCGATACACCTTGTATGAGCCAACGTCAAAGGGCTATAGCTTATTTGAGCATTGTAAGCGTGCATTAAATCGCGGTATTAACTCGTCAGGTAAACATGGTTTGTTGTTGATGGGCGCTGGTGATTGGAATGACGGCATGGACCGTATCGGCGCGCGCGGACGAGGTGAGAGCATATGGTTATCTTGGTTTGCCATTGCGGTGATCGAATCCTTTACCGATATACATGAAATGTGGCCTGAAAAGCTGTCGGTGAATGTGTGGCGTGATCGCGCAAAAGAATTAGCGCAGGCCATTGAAAAATCAGGTTGGGATGGTAAATGGTATCGACGCGCTTATGACGATGAAGGTCAGCCGTGGGGCTCAGCAGGCTGTCAAGAATGCCGTATTGATTCCATCGCACAATCATGGGCTACCTTAAGCGGAGCAGGGGATCCAGAACGTGCTGCCCAGGCATTACAATCAGCACAAGATGAGCTCGTCGATGAAAAGAATAAGGTTGTGCTCTTATTAACGCCTCCCTTTGATGCGACCATGAGAGATCCGGGTTATATCAAAGCTTATCCTCCAGGCATAAGAGAAAATGGCGGACAATACACACATGCTGCTATATGGCTAGCGTGGGCGCTAACGCGTCAAGGTGACGGTGACGGTGCTATGCGTATTTTTCGGATGCTTAATCCGATTGAGCATTCGTTAAATCAAGAGGACATGAACACCTATAAAATAGAGCCTTACGTTATAGCGGCTGACATTGGTAGTGTCTCGCCACATGCCGGACGCGGTGGTTGGAGTTGGTATACGGGTTCATCGTCTTGGGCATATCGTTTAGGCGTTGAAGCTATTCTCGGTATTAACTTTAAAGCACAATACCTTGTTATGAATCCCTGTATTCCAAAATCATGGCTTGGCTATAACGCAACGTTAACGCGTGATAATGGTGTAATAGAATTATGTGTTGAAGATAATCAAGGAGTAGGGCACGGCGTGGCTGAAATCACCGTAAATGGTGAAAAAATTACTGGCAATAAAATACCATTACCGGTTAATGATGAAGTGCTTAATGTTGTCGTTAGATTAGGTATTACCCTTAATCGATAGCGTTATAGCTATCGCTTAAGGACTTAGAGATTGAGGTATAAGACTTTAAGGGTTTATTATTTGGATAAATTCTTAATCGTCTGATTTCAAAAGACAATATTCATTTAATAACTTGGTTTTATCGCCAAAATATCACAATTTACTTGGTCTAATATATTCTCCGCCGTTGTGCCGACAAAACCCGAATGTAGTCGTACCCCCATAATCAACAGATCAATATCTTTGTCTTTCGAAATATCAATAAGATGAGCAGAAGCTATTCCATGGACCAAATAGGTGTTTTTCTCATCTAAGCCATAATGCTCTATTAAATGGGAAAATTCACTTTCGTGATATTCTTGTTGCTGATCTTGATATAATTGATAATCTTCTGTAGAAAGATGAAAACCGAAAAGACCACTTCCCATTGATGGTCCTATTTCTTGACCAATCGGATCATAAGCATGGGTAACGTGAGCAACCGCGTTAAAAAATTCTGACATCATCGCGTTAGTATCAAGAATATCCTTATCTAAATTTGTGCGCTCGTCTTCAACTTTTTTTAAATCTACCGCAGCCATTACATTTTTATAGGCAGTAGTTGAGGGGGATTTTGTTAGTAACAAAGGTACGGGACAAGCTTTTAATAATTGCCAGTCGTTAGGTGTAAAAAGTAATCGCTCAAGCACAGGATGTGGATGAGTCGATTTAATGACTATATCAGCATGGCACTCTGTCACTTTCTTTAGAATTTCAGCATAAAGCGGTTTATGCCATCTAACTTCAGAGCTTACTGATATATTTTCTTGAGTAACTTGGGAAAGATAAGTATCAAGCCAGCGTTGTTTTGTTTTCAAATAATGGTGAATAATTTCTTCTTGCGGATGCTCTTTATTAAACCATTTAGGGGCAAGGCCACTCTGATGTACCACCAAAAATAGCTCTATGCTTGCATCAAATTTTTTTGCAAATTGAATAGCTCTACTCAAGGCAGGTTGTTCGTCAATGGTAGGATCCATAATGACAAGAATATGTTGTATTTTCATCGTAACGCCTCTTTCATTAATTAATTTTCCCCATTGTCGTCCATTGTCACCAATGTTCGTTTGGGTGCTCTTGCTTTGTGTATTAATAATAACATCGAGGGTAATTAAATTATTGAATATTGGGCTAATACTACTGTGTATTAGGGGTTTTCCTGACTTATGTCAGTTGTTGAAAAGTTTATTACGGTACTTCATTAAAATATACAACGAATCGTTGTACCCTTATTTGGGGATGACTCAATGAATAAACTGGCATTGATGCTGGACGCACGATACTGCATGATATTTAAGCCAATACCTAAGTCCGTTTTATTTCCATCTAGGTCAATACCGATACCATTATCGTAAATCACCAGCATCATTTGCTTTAAATGTGTTTTCAGTTTTAACGTGATCTCAGACGCTTTTGAGTGTTTTATTGCATTATTAATCGCTTCTTGTGCTATACGGTAAACTTGAGTAGCAGTGGTATTATCTGAAACTTTCAATATGTCTGAGAATTCAACTCGGCTTTTTATGTTGGCTTTATCAACCATTTTCATTAATTGAATTAATGCTTCTTGCAGCTTTTGTGGTGGGAATAAAACGGGTGATAAGCCATGGCTTACATGACGAGTTTCCCCTATGGCTAAGCTTAATTGCTCTATTATCTGCTCTAATGTTTTACGACTTTTATCATCGGTATTTTTTATATTTCGCTTTAAGTCACTGGCCAATAAGTTAATGCCTGTTAACCGTTGCCCCAAGTTGTCGTGCACGTCATGACCTATTTTTTCTTGTTCTAGGGTACTGATATCAACAATGGCTTTCTTTAACAAGGTTAATTCGCTTAAATCAGTAATAATACTAATAAATACTTCATCATTGGCCGTTGCCGTGGTTGTTAATCGAATAGGGAATTGACTACCATTTTTTCTAATCGCCTTTAATTTTTTTGGGGCTAGTGTTACTATTTTACGATCAATATTAAGGTCAGTATTTCGTCTCTCTTTTGTATTTTCAACAAATGCAATGGGCACTAATTTATCAATTTTTTTTCCTAAAATTTCAACTGCCTGATAACCAAACATATATTCTGCTGCTTGATTAAAATCTGTTATTACGCTCTTATCATCCATAACGACAATGGCTTCCGAGGCATATTTCATTATGCTAGTCAGCCGTATTTCACGGTCATGAAGTGCTTTAGTGCGTTCTTGCACGCATTGCTCTAGATGCATTTTTTTGTGGTAACTTTCTGTGACTTCAACAAAGGTGATAACAATGCCATTAATATGGTCATCGACTGTACGATAGGGTACTATTCGTCTTAAATAACAACGGCTTTTTTGTGCATCACCGAGTGACCAAACGTCTTTTTCAATCGGAGTCAGTTTATCGAGCACTTGGCGAGCATCAGTCAGAAGATCGTTATTAGTCACCTTAGCCGAAAAATCACTAATCGACCGGCCTATATCACTTTCGCGTAAGTTCAGTAATTCACCTATTGCGGGGTTAAATAACCTGATTTGTAATTTTCTATCAAGAAAAATCGTTGCAATATCAGTGCTAGATAATAAATTTTGGGTATCGTCACAACTTTTTTCTAACTCTTCTACTTTAAATTGTAATTCACTATTGACGGTGTTGAGCTCTTCGTTCATTGATTGCAATTCTTCTTTTGAGGTTTCAAGTTCCTCATTGGCTGATTGCAATTCTTCATTCATCGACATGACTTCTTCGTTAGATGCTTTAAGTTCTTCGTTAGAACTTTCAAGCTCTTCAACCGTACTGTGTAAGTCTTCGCGTGTTGCGTTTAGCTCATATTCTAGTTGTTCAATAATGCTTGAATCATTGCTCGATAAATTTAATGTTGTTGAAGGTATGACTTTATTACTAGCAGAGCCTTGCTTTTCTTCAAAGGTAATTAGCAGTAAATCACTGGGGAATTTAGGATCAAATACCGGCCGCACGGTTATTGTACAAGGTACATAATGGCCATTACGTTTAACTTTAGCGTCAAGGTCGACAATGGGTTGATTTTCTTTAAGTACATAATCGACAGCGGTTCGAATACGAGCACGCAAGCCTTCACGCAGTAATGTTATTATATCGTATGTTGGCGTGCCTTTAGGAAACTCTAAAAAGTTAACAGTCGGTCCTTGAAAATGTAATATTTCATAAACACGATTAATGAGCACCGCTGCGGGTGCATATTCTTCTAAGAGATCTCTGTTAACAAGTTCGGCAAATCGAGCTGGCGGTGTGGCATGATAATTCATTGTTTTATAATTATGTTTCGTTGTGAAATTTTGATGTGTATTACGCTCAATAGGAAAATTAATCGACACTTTATTGGTCGCTTTGACTGACTTAAATAACCGCCATTTTTTAGAGAGTGTTTCAAATTTATTTTTATTATTGCCTAATGACTCTGAAGGGCCAAGCATTAAAATCCCGTCGGGTTTCAATGCAAAGTGAAAGGTATTCAGTACATTGCTTTGTAATTCCGGTTGAAAATAAATGAAGAGGTTGCGACAACTAATGAAATCAAGACGTGAGAAAGGTGTATCACTGATCAGGTTTTGTGTCGCAAAAATAATCGTTTCACGCACAACCTTTTTAACTTGATATTCGTCTTTAGCCGTTAGTTCAAAAAAACGGGCTAAACGATCAGAGCCAATATCTTCAACATTACTTTTAGCGTAGCGACCTTCTCTTGCAACTTTTAATGATTGCTCATCAATATCACTGGCAAATATTTGAGCCGACACCGGTTTGTGAGCTTGCCCAAACGCTTCAAACACCAACATAGCGATGGTGTATACTTCTTCACCGGTAGCACAAGCTGGCACCCAGATACGTACAGGATGTTCTTCAGAGCATTGTAAAATAAGTTGAGGTAAAACCTCATCAGCAATAACTTGAAATGCCTCTTTGTCTCGAAAAAAAGCGGTTACTCCAATTAATAAATCTCTATTTAATGCGGCAGGTTCTTCAGGACTAGCCTTTAAAAAATCGTAATATTCTTCAAGAGTATTTGACTGATTAACGCACATACGTCGTTGAATACGTCGCAGTAGCATGTTTTTTCGGTAACCACTAAAATCATACTTAATGCGTGTACGTAAATAGGCCAAGATGCGGTACATACTTTTCAGTATATCTTCTGTAATGGTATCAGTTGTTGTTTCTAAATAAGGATGCGATGCATATTCAATCAACATCGCTGGCATATCCTCAGGTGAGACGATCATATCAACTAAACCGGTATCAATTGCATTTTGCGGCATTTGAGCGTGATGAGTGGTTAATGGGTCTTGCGCGATAATCATACCGCCGGCAATTTTTATATCCCTAAAGCTTAACGTACCATGACAACCAGTGCCTGATAATATTATCGCAACACTACGTTCACCTTGGTCTTTGGCTAGACTGGTTAAAAAGCGTTCAATAACAGTCCAGTCTTGGCGAGCAGATAAGATATCATTAAGCTGTAAATGTAGGTCTGAAATAGTGACTTCTTTACCTGGGGGTAAAATATAAACGTGATCCGCTTTGACCCGCATATTATCTTCAACTTCGAGTACTGGCATGTTGATTTTACTCGCCAGCAGGGGAGCCATTAAACTTTGATGATTGGGATCTAAATGAGGAAGCAATACAAAGGCCATGCCGGTATTTTTAGGCATTTTGGAAAAAAAAGCTCTAAAGGCATCAAGACCACCTGCGGATGCCCCTATGCCTATAATAAGCTTAGGTTTATTTTTATTATTATTTATACTATTTATTGACATTTAATACTCAATAGCTTTTTCTAAATCACCTTCGATAGTGGGATAAGTATAACCAGTTATTAATATTATTAATATAACAAGATATTGATGTATAAGTGTTATTTATTTTTTTCTAACGCCCACATTATGGCGGCTCTAACCAATTGTGTGCCAGAGGTTAATGACAATTTGTCTTTTATATGACGCCGATGTGTTTCAATTGTTTTAACACTCAGTTTTAAGTTATTGGCAATGTCTTTGGTTTTCATTCCTTTACTTATCGACTCAAAGACTTGTAATTCTCGGTCGGTAAGTTTTGTCAGGATATTATTCTTTTCATCGAGTAGATGATGTGACTGTAAATTTTTAGCAATTTCGGGCTTAACAAATATTTGATTTTTGATGACTTCTCTGATGCCAAGTAATAATTTTTGTGCTGAGTCTTGTTTGTTAATATAGCCTGAAGCGCCATTATTTATAGCACGTTCTGCATACAGTTCGTCATCATGCATTGATAAAGCAATTATCTGCATTTGTGGTTTCCAATAATGCAATTTTTTGATTAAATCAAGGCCATTACCGTCGGGCAATGAAATATCAACAATGGCGACATCGGGGTTTATTAAGGATCGCATTTTAAGTGCTTCGTCAACGTTGCTTGCTTCGCCGCATAATTTTAGGTCAACCTCGCCATCAATTAGCTGTCGTAAGCCTTGGCGAACCAATTCATGGTCATCAACAATAAATACTTTGCTGATACTAGGTTTGCTCATTAGCTACCTCCTTAACCTTAATGAAAATATTAATATCAATAAAGGTCATTACCAAACTCACCCAATGGTATTTTGACATGCTTTATTACTAAGCGTAATTGTACATACTACCAAAATAATAAAGTGGATAACCTGATACAGGTCAATAAACTGATAAATGTCAGTGAGCCTTTTAATGCTCCCGCCTAAAATAAATGATACGCCTACCCGTAAATAATTAAAT
This sequence comes from Colwellia sp. Bg11-12, assembly GCF_014076955.1. Classification (NCBI taxonomy): domain Bacteria; kingdom Pseudomonadati; phylum Pseudomonadota; class Gammaproteobacteria; order Alteromonadales; family Colwelliaceae; genus Colwellia; species Colwellia sp. Bg11-12. The sequence goes on along the minus strand of NZ_JACGUZ010000061.1, from coordinate 133,396 downwards.
AAGACGTTAGTAGTAAAGTGATATTTTTAATTAAACATTTTTAACTTTAAATTCAAGATGTTATGGAAGTGTCGTTCAAATTAATTAGATGTTGAAAGTCATTTGACAGGCAAAGGGTCATCGAAAGATAAAAGTACCTAGTTACCTTTCAAGCTTTGCACGAAAAAAAAAAGGAGTCACTATGTCAGACATAAAAGTTGATAACCATAACGGCAATGAACCTATCAATGTTACTCAACCCGATAAAGACTGGTTGTCTATTCCCAGTGAATTACCGGTATTGCCGATACGTAATACCGTACTTTTTCCTTATAACGTCATTTCTATTTCGGTTGGACAAAAAAGATCAATTAAACTTTTAGAAGATGTTTTTTCAAGTAACAAGTTATTAGCTATTGTTGCTTATAAGGATCCTAATACTGAAGAACCTGGCCCTGACGAACTTTATTCTATCGGGTGTATTGCTCAAGTTATTAGAACCACGCAAGGCGAAAACGGTCATATTAATGTTTTATTGCAAGGCTTGGAAAAGTGCTCTGTTGATCATTGGTCAAAAGACCAGCCCTATTTAAAAGCTGAAATAAATAAGCTGGAAGACATTGAACCGGAAGAAGGGGATTTTGAGGCTGAGGCTGTACGCATTAATTTACTGAAATCATTCACTCAGTTAATAACTATTCTTTCATACTTACCCGACAAGTTAGTTCATACACTGACACAAACTTCAAATTACCGCCAGCTAACCTATTTGATTAGTTCGAGTATGCGATTAAAAGTAAAAGATGCGCAAGAAATTCTCGAAGAGTCTGACGTGTTAGCCAACATGTTAAAATTGATTGATTTGGTTCAGCATGAAATGAACATTCTGGAGTTAGGTCAAAAAATACAAACAGAAGCCCATGGTGAGATGGACAAAGCACAAAGAGACTATGTGTTACGACATCAAATTAAAGCAATTCAACGAGAATTGGGTGAAGAAAATGGCCAAAGTATAAAAATAGAAGAATATAGAAAAAAAATTGAAGAGAGCGGTATGTCAACTGAAGCGAATAAACAAGCGTTACAAGAGTTGTCTCGTTTAGAGCGTATTCCCGAAACGTCTTCAGAGTCAGGAATAACAATGACCTATCTTGATTGGTTGGCCGCTTTGCCGTGGAATAAAATGACTGAAGATGTATTAGATATAGAAAAGGCAAAAAAAACGCTTGATCAAGACCATTATGGTTTAGATAAAATAAAAGTTAGAATTTTGGAATATTTGGCTGTGCGTCAACTTCGTCATCAACGAAGACCCGAACAAGACGACAACTTTGATGGTAGTGTTGATAAATCAGTAAAAATACGACAAGACCGAGAAGGTGTGATCTTATGTTTTGTTGGACCTCCAGGGATTGGAAAAACATCATTAGGTCATTCAATTGCTCATGCTCTGGGTCGTAAATTGATCACCATAAGTTTGGGGGGCATACGAGATGAGGCCGAAATTCGCGGTCACCGACGAACTTACATTGGCGCTATGCCGGGTAGATTCATCAAGGCATTACGTGATGTAGGCACTAAAAACCCCGTTATTTTATTAGATGAAGTAGACAAAGTTGGCGGGGATTCACGCGGAGATCCGTCAGCGGCATTATTAGAAGTATTGGATCCAGAGCAAAATAAGGCATTTCGTGATCACTATTTAGAAGTGCCCTTTGATTTTAGTCAACTGATGTTCATTGCCACGGCTAATCAACTTGATTCAATTCCTGGGCCTTTGCGTGACCGCTTGGAAGTGATCACTTTATCGGGTTATACCGATGATGAAAAATTTAATATTGCTCAGCGTTATTTACTACCAAGACAATTACGAGAAAACAGTTTGCGACCCGAAGAGTTAAAGATAAGCAAAAATGCTATGTTGCGAATTATTCGTGAATATACGCGAGAAGCAGGGGTAAGAAGCCTTGATCGTCGCTTAGGATCAATTTGCCGTAAGCTAGTAATAAAATTAGCAAAAAATGAGTCTGAATCACTGCATGTTAATTGTACTATGCTAGAAAAATTAATTGGTAAGCCAGCTTTCTCTTATGATATTGCACAACGTACAGAACGTTATGGTGTGGCAACGGGGCTTGCTGTAACGTCGGTGGGTGGAGAAATTTTGTTCATTGAAGCGAGTGCAATGCCGGGTAAAAAAGGCTTGAGTATCACCGGACAGCTTGGTGATGTAATGCGTGAATCAGCCGAAGCCGCATTAAGTTATGTGCGTTCACATGCCACGGCATTAGGTATAGAAAATAAGGTATTCGAAACAACCGATATTCATGTACACATTCCTGCGGGTGCGATTCCAAAAGATGGTCCTTCTGCGGGGGTTGCTTTAGTGACGGTGCTCGTTTCATTGTTAACGAAACGTCCTGTATGCAATGAAGTGGGGATGACCGGAGAAATTACCTTACGTGGTTTAGTTTTACCGGTTGGCGGTATTAAAGACAAAATATTAGCAGCACACCGTGCAGGCTTAACCACGGTGATTTTACCTAAATATAATGAAAAAGATTTAAGTGATTTACCGCAGTCTATACAGAATAAAATGACTTTTATTTTAGCTGAACATGTTGATACTGTGTTGAAAAATGCATTTGTAAGCCATTAATCATTCTGAATGTGTGACTAGGTTCAATGTATGAGGTTGGCACGAGTCACCCTAGTTATCGAGTAATATATGTTGAATAATAACGCTCAAAGAGATGAAAACGTTCAGCGAGTTATATTGATTGAAGGCTCTGTTAACTTTGTCGTTCTGCTAGCAAAGTTACTCGTAGGTTTGTCTACGGGGTCACTTGCGATTGTTGGCGATTCCATTCACTCTTTAACCGATGTCATCAATAATGTGGTCGCGTGGGTTATTTGTAGAGTATCAAGCTCACCTCCAGATCGTGAACATCCATACGGACACCGTAAGTTCGAAACTTTAGCTGTTTTCTGCCTTGCTTCTTTATTAGTTGTACTTTCATTTGAGCTCGGTATTCACGCGATCAATAAAGATGAAACAGAAATAGAAAATTCAACGTGGGGTTTAGGGATTATGTTTGCCGTATTAATCATAAATGTAGTATTGGCAACTTGGCAGCATAAATGTGCTAGAAAATTAAAATCGGATATATTACTTGCAGATGCAACACATACTTTTTCCGATGTATTAACAACTATTGTCGTTATCGCTGGATGGCAATTTTCTGCCATGGGTTATCTTTGGCTAGATAGCGTTTGCGCGCTAGGCGTTTCATTTTTAGTGCTTTATCTAGCCTTTGGTTTATTTAAAAGGGCTTTGCCAACGCTCGTGGATCAGTTTGCTTTAGATCCTGAACTATTATCCAACTCCGTTAAAGAGGTTCAGGGTGTGTGCAAAGTTAATCGAGTACGTTCTCGCTGGATCGGAAGAGAAAAGTCAGTTGATTTAGTCATTTCAGTTAATCCAGAGTTATCAACAATAGACTCGCACAATATAGCAACAAATGTGGAAACGCATATTGAGCAAAAATATGGTGTATATGATATTTCAATTCATGTTGAGCCGATGCTTAAAAACACATAATAAAGGTAGAAACATCATGTCAATAGCACCATTGGTTTACGCATTACACTGTTGTCATTTAAGGTGGTTACTGTAGGCGTAAAGACTGTTTTTATCTAACGTTAATCGACCATAACAACGGTGATGCCGAGATGTCCCTTATAGCCCTAGATAAATTATTGATGGAAATCGAAATAAAAGATTGCTGTTGTTACAAGGCTATTGACGTGGTTTTGCAAATTAACATGACGATGATTTTTTAGCGAGAGCCTCTGAAAATGTTAACGTATAATATTGAGTGACCGTACATTGGCGAGTTAGATGGGCTACTGCCAAAAAGATATCCGCTAAAGAGAGTGTTACTTTAGCGGATACTTTAGCCGATCTAAAAATCATCTTTTTTTGCTTAATCGACTTTTATTTCTATTTTCTTTTGAGCGGCTGCACCAATCTTAGGCACAATAACTTCCAATACCCCTTTATTGCAATGAGCTTCGATTTTTTTAGACTCACTAGAGGCATCAGGTAGGTTAATGCAACGATAAAAACTACCAAAGCTACGTTCAACACGACGATAATTTTGTTTGTTTTCTTCTATTTTTGATTCCCGTTTACCTTCAATGATCAAGTTTCCATTTTCCATGGTTACTTTAATATCTTTTGGGTCAACGCCTGGAATGTCAGCTTTAACGATATATCGGTTGTCTCGTTGTTCTATATCAGTGGCAGGGTGCCAATCTGTTGAAAGAAGGTCTGACTGTCGACTAAACATAGGTAAGTCACGGCCGAAAAATTGATTCATCTCGTCTGATAACTGAGAGAACATAGGAAGTTGTGGCATGGTGGATAATGGTTGATGTTTAAATAATGACATAATAATCTCCAAATTAATGTTAATTACGCAGTTATGGCTTATATCAAGAACTACGTAGAAAATAAATAACATAGAACCAATTACTTGGTTTAAATAGTCGTTTTTACCCTATGTTAAGCGCCGTTCAACGAAAATGTAAACACCGCTACTATCGAAATTGAGATTATCATTTAGGTTTATAATCTCCCTGATAAATGTCACTTGTTTGTTTTAAAATAACGCTATTACCAAGGGTGCGGTTGAGTTCAATGGTGGTGCAGATGCCCTTTGAACAAGGATAATACTTCATTGATATTGCTGCCGACTATCTAATTAAATTATCAGTGACTTGGAATTGCCAAACGTCCGTTATACCAAAGAGGTAGGTGTACTTAAACATAGTAAAAACAACATTTTGTATCAGTCTTCTTGAAGGGAAGGTTACTTACAATGTAGAGGATAAGTCCCCTCCCAACCGCACGACTAAATTATACATACAGAGACTGAAAGGCTGATTCGTGATGAATCAGCCTTTTTTTGTTTGGTTACTATTCATGGGTATCTATTGCTTGCTCGTTATTCCTGAGCAGGTCAGCTATTTAGGAATATGCTTTATAAGATTGAGCGATATCTTTATCTGGGTCATTGAATAAATACTATATTATGCTCATATTAACTAAATAGGATAAGTTATTGCTTCTGAACTTGTTTAAGGTCAATTCATCATCTAATAAATAAGAAAGCTGAGATGAAATTGCCTACAATGCTTATCTGTCTAGTGCTGAAATCAAAATTATACCCTTTATTGCAGAGATTTTTAGTCTGAAGCATGATCAGATTAATCGCTATAGGCAGTCTGTATAAAAATTGTATTCGTTTCATCTTGTTTTATCGAGTTGATTTAGTGGATTTATAACGAGGCTTAAATGCGCATAATCTATAGTGTTGTCATTGTCGCGGTTTGTGCGGCTTTATTGGTCGGCATCCCAAAATGGCTCGGGCCAGTTTTGCCTGCGTTAACAATTAAACCGATGCCACTTGAGTTGCGTATTGTCGCCAGTGGAGAGGTGCGTTATCAATCATTAGCACGCATTGGTAGCGAAATTACAGGTACGGTAAAAGATCGCTATGTACGAGAAGGTGATCAAGTTAATAAAGGTGATTTGCTCATAGAGCTCAACCCGGAAGGGTTACCATCGCGCTTGGCCCAACAGCAAACTTTACTGCAACAATTATACATAATCAGTAGGCCACAAGCTCAAGCTGCTTTAGTTGAGGCGAATCATAATTTACGTCAAGCCAGTCGTGAAGCAAGGCGCCGCGATGCACTAGCCCAGAAAAACCTGTTGTCTACCGAACAGGTTGAGCAAGCACAGCGCACGGAACTCAATGCAAAAACATCTTTAACTTATGCACAGCTAACGGCTGATTCCTTAGCAGCGAACAGCACTGAAGAACAGTTACTCCAGCAACGTGTTAATAGTGCAAAGGCTGATCTTGCTAAAACCCTTATTTATGCACCTTTTGCTGGGCGTATACAAACTCGTAATGTTGAGCCAGGAGATCTCGTACAACCGGGTAAGGTTCTGTTAGAAATTGCTCGTAGTGATGGTCAAAATCGTGAGGGTATTGCGAACGATGGTCTCGAGGTTGTTATCGCACTCGACGAGAAAAATTTTGCTCCCCTGCGATTAGGCCAACCGGTTCAGCTCATTGCTGATGCTTGGCCAGAGGTTTCGGTGGCAGGTATTGTCAGCTTTATCGCTCCAGCAGTTGATAGTGGACGTGGTACTATTGATGTACATATTAAAGTACTAGCTGCCCCCTCGAATAAGCAACATATTTTTCTTCAAGGCATGACCATTTCTGCGAATATTATCGCGGCAGAAAGAGAGCAAACTATAGTGTTACCTAATGATTACCTCTATAGTTCGAGTGGTAAGACACATGTTTTTCGCTGGACAAACGGCGCTGTTAACGAAGCTGAGGTGGTGCTGGGTTTACGTAATACAACTCACAGTGAAATCGTTTCAGGCTTGGCAGAAGGTGATGTTGTCGTTCAATCAGATAATCTGATTAATGGTCAGCGCGCTCGTGTAGATTTTGAACAGGTAAAACATGTCATTCGTTAACCGCATTTCCAGTTTACGTGATTCACTCTGGATTGAATGGCGCATTGCATTACGTTTTCTTGCTGATAACCCGCTTCAAACATTATTAATTAGTGTCGCAATTTCGGTAGGCGCAGCCGTTATAGTGTTTATCACGGCATTGATTATGGGGCTGCAAAGTAACATCATCGAAAAAACTTTAGGGACACAAGCGCATATTCGTATTGAAGCCACACAACAACATAATAATTTATCAGTAATCCCTGAGGGAAAGTATATATGGGTCTTAGAAAGTCCTCGGGCACAGCGCTTACAAACCATTAATAACTGGCAAGAAGTGCGCGATACACTCGACCAGTATGCTGTGTTTAACACTGTCTCTCCACTCATTTCAGGGCCAGCATTTGCGCAAAAAGGAACAGCGCGCTCCTCTGTAGCCTTAATGGGTATAGATCCCGAGCGCTATACCGGTATTATAAAACTCAAAGACTATCTTATCGAAGGGGACTTTAGTGTTGCAGCCAGTGATGTATTGATTGGTAGCCAATTGGCAGATGATTTAGGTCTGCGAACGGGTGATAAATTACGGTTAGATACCGGTGATAATCGCCAGTCAGTTATGGAGGTAGCCGGTGTTTTTGAATTGGGTGTGCGTGAACTCGACAGCCGATATGTTTATACCAGCCTAAAGCAAGCGCAAACTTTACTGAATTTACCCGGTGGTATTACGATTTTAGAGTTAAAAACTTCTGATGTATTCAGCGCTGAATATTGGGCGCAGCGCACTAAAAGGTTAACAGGTTTAAATGTTCAAAGCTGGATGGAAAGTAATGCACAGCTGCTTAATGCGCTGAAATCTCAAAGCATGACCACGCAGATGATCCGTGTCTTTGTTGCTTTATCAGTGATTTTTGGCATTGCCAGTGTGCTAGCCGTGAGTGTAGCGCAGCGTACACGTGAAATTGGTATTTTACGTGCTATGGGGAGTTCGCAGAAACAAATACTGAGGATCTTTCTATGGCAGGGCGGGGTTCTTGGTTTAGCGGGATCACTATTAGGAGTATTGGTTGGCTATACCTTGGTGCAAGTATTTAACTCTCTTGACGATCGCTTATTTGTAATTCGGTTAGAGCCTTCAATGTCATTATCAGCAATTTTTATTGCGACTGCTGCAGGGGTGATTGCTGCTATGGTACCGGCTAGGCGCGCTGCGAAATATGATCCTGCGGTGGCGATTCGTTATGTCTAAGTTGAACTCGTTTAAAAGCATAGCAGACCAACAAATTGTGTTGCAGTTACGCAACCTAAATAAGATTTTTAATACGGATACGCCGTTAGAAAATCATGTTTTACATGATATTTCGTTGCAAATCAGTCCTGGTGAACTAGTCGCTTTAGTGGGTACTTCTGGTTCTGGTAAAAGTACGCTACTCAATATAATGGGATTGCTCGATGTATCTTCATCGGGCGAACTCTGTATTCAAGGAAATTCAATCCAAGGTCTGTGTGAACAAAAGCGCACACAGTTACGCAGTGAATCGATTGGTTTTGTGTTTCAGTTTCACCATTTGATCAGTGCCTTCAGTGTGCTAGATAATGTGCTGATGCCTTTGATGTTACGTTATGGCAAGCCTTCTGCAGAACAGATTTCCTATGCAGAGTATTTATTAAACGAAGTTGGATTAGCTAACTTTAAGCATCAGAAAACTAACCGTTTATCGGGCGGACAACAGCAGCGTGTCGCTATTGCACGTGCTTTGGTCACACGTCCTGCGTTGATTTTGGCTGATGAACCAACGGGTAACCTAGATACTCAAACAGCGGATGAAGTTTTTAGTCTCTTTGAACGTTTTAATGTCGAGCATCAATGTGCGATTATCATTGTTACCCATGATCCACGTTTAAGTTCTCGATGTCCGCGGACGGTTTGTTTAACTGATGGACGCATTGTTTATGATGGTGTTTCAGTAGATTTTAAAATACCTTAACTCATAGAATAATTTTTAAAGGACAAATAACCGTTGATCATTTACTCCTTATTCGCTAATTTCACTCAATATTTTGTCTACTTAAGTTACTGTTAAAACGCTTGTTACCTACTGAGAAATTGATGTACCAAAAAGTATTACCATTATTTTTAGTTTTGTTTTCATTAAATATTGCTTACGCGAAAAGTGATGCTGGCATTGAAACTCAAATAAAAAATATTATCGATAATGAAAATCTTGTAGGATTATCTTGGGCAACCATTTCAAAGGATCATGTTGAGGTTGGTAGTACGGGCTATGCAAATATTTCAAAGCTAGAACTGATGAAGCCAGAACAAAAAATGCATGTTGGCTCTGTTACCAAATCGGTTTTGGCAATGGGTGTTCTTCATTTAATATTTGAAGGGAAGCTATCATTAGAAAGTAATGTAGAATCACTTTTGTCAACGTTGAATTTCGACAACGATTGGCATCTTCGTTCACCGATCAAGGTCAAAAATCTGCTCGATCATACTGCGGGATTAGACAACATCAGAATATGGCAGTTATTAAGTGTTAAGCCTTCACCAAATATACCATTAAAAGAAGCTTTTCCATCAGATAGCCATCATTTATTAAAGGTTAGGACGGAACCAGGAACGCAATATTCATATTCTAATATGGGGTATACCTTACTTGCGATGGTCATAGAAGCTGTCACCAATCAGCGATATGAAGCCTTTTTAGATAATAATTTCTTAGCCCCTCTAGGAATGCACGATAGTAGCTTTGCGTTCATCAGCCAAGAAGGTCAGTTTGCAGATCCTTTATTAGCGATGGGGTATCATGAAAATAATATTGCTCAAATCGCTGTGCCCGGTTATTTAAGACCCGCAGGACAATTCACCACAACCGCAGCTGACATGGCTAATTTCATTAAGTTCTTGCTGTATGAGGGCAAGGTGGACGGTAAAAGCTTTATAAACCCTGAACATATGAAACGGCTAACGACGCCTTTAAATACTAAAGCACACTTAGCCGGCCTGAGTATAGGGCATGGGTTAGCGTTTGCGAATAGAGATAGGCATAACGTGCTGGGGATGTGCCATCCAGGGACAACATTTGGATTTAGAGCTTATATTTGTCTTTTCCCTGATGAGAAAAAAGGATTTTTTTACGCGATTAACACGGATAACGAAACGGCTGACTATGAGAAATTTAATAAATTATTTATCAACACATTAAGCATAAGCACAGCGCCGATTCTAGAGCCTACTGGAAAAAAATCCGCGTTATCAAGCCTAAAAGGCATTTATCTGCTATCGCCAAATAATATGGCTGAATTTGAATTTATTGATATGCTTTTCAATTTTATTTGGTTAGAGCAATCAAATGAGCAGCTTCTAATGAAGTCATTACAAAGTGCTGATAAGCGGTTGATTCAAATTAACGAAAATTTATTTCGAGATGTTAACCGCAGGCAAGCTTCTCATGTTGTTTATGCTAATGATGAAAGTAGACTATTTATTAGTGATGGGCTTAAAACGTTTGAAAAAGTGTCGGGTATAACATTATTGCTGTATTGGGCAAGTTTACTCTTTGGTTTTATTGGGCTATTTTATCTCTTTATTGTAGGATTAATTAGAATTGTAAAACGCGATAAAGATGGCTTAGGACGCATTAAATGGGTGTTTATAAATCTGTTACTCTTTAGCTTACCCATATACCTCTATATTAATCAATCCTTTCTAAAATTTGGTGATATTACAGCAGCAAGTATTTGTTTGGCTTTTTTATCAGGATGTCTGCCAATAGCACTTTTATTATCTTTATGGATTTCTTTAAGAAGAAAAATGCAAAGTAAGTTAATAAAGGCAGATATTGCATTGCTCATAATGTCTTTACAATTTTGTTTGGTTTTATTTGCTTGGGGCTACATTCCCACTATGTTTTGGCAATAGATTGTAGCGTTTTAATTAGAAAATCAATGTGAATATGTAAATTAGGCTTTGTTTCGCTTTACAATTTAGCCAACTATTATGTAGACCTGAGTGTTGTCTTATCTTGCTGATGAACGTTGACGTTTTAATTCAATTAGTAGCTATCATTCTTACTTTTGTCTTACGGATTGTTTAAGACTCTACTGTTGAACTATCTAACCTTAAATGTTTGATCAGCGACTTTAACGCTAAAAGATTAAGTAAAGTGCCAAATGCCTTTGAATCGAAAAGCCCTTTTATATCTAGAGACTTCAGTCGATATAGTGTTTAATTGGTTTTAAATACATGGCGATACAACAAACCACTTAAAAAGGAATATTTATGGTTAAGGTCATAACACCGCTTATCTTGCTAATATTATTAGCTTTCAATGCCAATGCTAGCGATATTAAGATAGGTGAGAAAAAAACATTACAATCTAATACGTTAAAGGAAAAAAGAGCGTATTGGGTTTCACTTCCAACATCATATAATAATAATGACTATACAAAATATCCGGTACTTTATTTACTCGATGGCGATATGCATAGTTTTTTCCAAATATTTTCTGGCATGGTCAATCAAATGAGCGTGGACGCTAGCCCAACGATACCCGAAATGATTGTTGTAGGTATTGTGAGCTCAAATAGAGTGAGAGACAGCTCGCCAACGAATTCATTGACACAATACGGTGGTAAAAAAAATCAAAGCCTAGAGGTTACTGGAGGTGCAGATAAGTTTATTCATTTTATTAAAGAAGAGCTTATTCCAACGATTGATCTTCATTACAGAACATCAGATTACAGGGTGCTTACGGGATATTCATTTACGGGGCTACCAGTCATTCAAAGTTTGTTTACTTCACCAGATACTTTTAATGCTTATATCGCAATAGATCCTAGTCTGTGGTGGGATAATCAGTTTATGCTTAAGCAGTTAACCGCGTTTTATCAAAGCCCTGCGGTAGATAAACGTCGATTGTTTGTTGCTACCACAAACAGAGTTACAGAGGTTTACCCTAAAGAGAACTATGTAAAAGCATTCATTGAAACGTTAAATAAAAGGCCAAAACAGGGGCTTGATTTTGATTCAGTTACCTTTGGTGCAGATGAAAATCACCATACAATGCCAATTTTAAGTTTTTATAAGGGCTTACGTTCTATTTTTGACGGTTATATGATTGATGATCACACAAGGTTTCGGCCTGCATCTGAGCTTAAATTGCACTTTGAAAAAATATCGAAGAAGTTAGGGGCTAACTTTTTACTTTATGAGAGCATTATTAATTGGTTTGGTTACGACCGACTTTATAATACTCAATTTGGTATTGATGTTGATAGAGCCATCGAGTTTTTTCTATTGAATACGCAATATTATCCATTATCAGCCAATGCATGGGATAGCTTAGGAGAGGCATATTTAGTCAAGGGTGAAAAAGAGCGGGCATTGAGCTCATATAAAAAATCACTTGAGTTAAATCCAAACAATAACAATGCTAACGAAAAAATTAAATTATTAAATAGTGATTAATAAGAATAATAAATAGTGGGCTAGCCGTTGTTGCAGGTACTTTAGTTCATTATTAACATCCTTTTAGTGGTTCGTTATGTTTAAAAAAGTACATTTAATGACTTCAATTGTTATTTATTGGATCTAAGGTATTAAGGGCGTTCTATGAAATCCTAAATTTTAGTCGTAACAGTTACGCTCTATCACTCATATTAATACATAAGGCTTACAGCGCTGTAGGCTTTCTTTATGATCCATAAGACATCATTGGAGATAAACCATGATTGAAATGCCTTTTGACAATTATATGTCCTACACCATAGGAATACTGGTGTTTTTTGTTGGTGTGTATTTAACCAAGAAAATTAAATTTCTAAGAGAATTTAATATTCCAGAACCCGTAACAGGTGGTTTGCTTGCTGCTTTGCTAATTTATGCGGTGTTTTTTTTCACAGGGAGTGAAATTGCTTTTGATTTATCAACGAGAGACAGACTCTTAGTTTACTTTTTCACGGCCATTGGGCTCAATGCAAGGTTTACTGATCTAGTTCAGGGCGGGAAGCCGTTATTCATTTTGCTATTTTTAACCCTGTCTTTCATTGTTATCCAAAACATAATTGGTATCTCAAGTGCCATTTTTCTTAATTTACCATCATCTATTGGAGTGCTAGCGGGCTCGGTATCCTTAATAGGTGGGCATGGCACTGCCATTGCTTGGGCACCAGACGTTGTTGAACGAGGTATATCAAATTCGCTTGAAATAGGGGTTGCAGCAGCGACTCTGGGTCTTGTTATTGCCAGTTTAGTTGGTGGTCCAATTGCTAAATATTTATTAGCAAAATACCAACTTTCCGGTGAATTAATTACACAACCTTCAGTGGGTATTGAATACGAAAAAACGGATACAGAATCTTTTAGTCATCTAAGTTTTATGTCAGTTTTGTTGGTGATTCATATTTGTATTATTATTGGTTTTTTTGCCAACAATGTTATCGCTGAGATGGGCTTAAAATTACCACTATTTGTGACTTGTTTACTAACAGGTATTCTACTGTCTAATACTGTTCCTTATGCATTGCCTAAATTACATTGGCCAGCCAGAACTCGTTCACTAGCCATCGTATCTGACTTTTCTTTGAGCCTGTTTTTAACGATGTCACTGATGAGTATGCAGCTTTGGACCATTGCTGATTTAGCCGGTCCACTCTTTATTATTTTAGGTCTACAAACACTAGGCGCTGTGTTATTTATTATTTATATTTTATTCCCTTTAATGGGGAAGAATTATCAAGCGGCAGTTTTAAGTGCTGGCTTTGGCGGCTTTGCTCTGGGAGCAACGCCAACCGCTATTGCAAATATGACTGCGGTAACTAAATCAAATGGCCCTGCGCCAACGGCATTTATTATATTGCCTTTGGTTGGCGCTTTTTTTGTAGATATTTCTAATGCATTTATCATCAAGATAGCATTAAGTTTTTAAGTAGCATTGGCGGTAAGCTAGCGAACTGAAAGTGTTATGTGGCCTCAGTTTTCGCTATTACAAAGGTATGAATATGGAATTTACGTTAATTTTTATTAAGTTATTTATGTTGTCACTTTATTTAGTTGGCCCTTTACTGATGTTTTTGACTTTATGGATAATTATTCTGGGACAAATTGTAACGAGAATAGAAAAGTGGAATAAATTTAATGGTCTATACTGGTCTCTAATCACTGCTACAACAGTCGGTTATGGTGACATAAATCCAACAAAAAAATTATCTAAAGTTATTTCAATTATAATTGCCTTTATTGGTTTGGTATTAACTGGGATCATTATTGCTGTCGCGCTTAAAGCGGCTTCATTATCGCTGGAACGTCATGCTGATCAACAAGTTATTGAGCGAATTAAAGCGGTATCTAACCGTTAAATTATAATATCACTGTTGAAAATTTCTCTATTGTTAGCCTTATTTAAAGGAAGACCAGAATGCAAAGAACGATACTATTGGCATTAATGTTGCCACTTGCAACAGCCTCCTTAATCGCTAAAGCAGATAAAGCATTGTGTGTCATGAACTTTTTTGCAACAGGCAACGCGGGTATGACACTGGCCGAGATCAGAGCCGCTTGTTTGGGTGATGTTGTTAAGCAACAAAAAGATATTGAACAAACTGAGTTACAGACGAGAACAGGCAGTATCACCGATAGAATAAAACGTGAAAAAACAACTGAGTTTGAGCCATATGTGCTTACCCCTCATAAAATGAATTATGTGCTGCCAGCCATTACAACCAACCGAGTAAATAAAGAAGCCTATAGAATATTTGAAGGCTATGAAGAAAATTTGGAAAATGTTGAGTCTAAATTTCAGCTTAGTCTAAAAGTGCCTTTAAATCATGAACGTATTTTTATAGAAGGTGATGGACTTTACGCCGCTTTTACCCTTAAGGCTTGGTGGCAAATTTATGCAAGTGGAATATCTAAGCCCTTTAGAGAAACCAATTATCAACCTGAAATTTTTTATCTTGCGCCACTCAATTGGCATCCTTTTGGTGGCAACACCGGTTTCATCGTTGGCGTAGAGCACCAATCTAATGGTCGTGCTCAAGGTCTATCACGTAGCTGGAATCGTGCTTATACTCATTTTCTTTTTGAAAAAGAAAGTTTTGCATTATCATTAAAACCTTGGATAAGATTATCTGAAGAGAAAAAAGGCTTTGACGGTGATCCTGATGGAGATGATAATCCTGACATTGCAGACTATATGGGTAATGTTGAGTTAGGGATGGTTTATAAATGGAATGGTCTAGAATTCAACTTTAAAGGGCGACAAAATTTCAGTACGCATTATGGCGCTGCTGAATTTGGTTTTACTTTCCCGTTGTGGGGTAAACTAAAAGGGTATGCCACTGTATTCAATGGTTATGGTGAAAGTCTTATCGATTATAACTATAGTCAAACAAGGGTTGGTATTGGAATTTCATTAAGCGATATCTTGTAACGAGCTGTCTTTTAACGTGTTTAAGATAACCTTTATTCACTTTGTATAGAAATAAGTAAACACGCGTTTGCTAATAGCAAACGCGTGTTTTTAATGATTGATGTGCACTCTTAAATAACAGAAAGTTCCACAGCAATATTGCCGCGCGTAGCATTTGAGTACGGACATACTTTATGCGCTTTATCTACCATTGTTTGTGCTTGTGCTTTATCCATATCACCTAATGATATCGCTAACTTAACCGCGATACCAAAACCGCCTTCAATAGCACCAATAGATACTTCTGAATTTATATAAGTCTCGCTAGGTAAGCTGCGTTTTTCTTCACCAGCAACAAATTTAAGTGCGCCAATGAAGCAAGCCGCATAGCCTGCCGCAAATAGTTGCTCAGGATTTGTGCCTTGACCGTCATCACCACCTAAACCTTTAGGGGTCGAGAGTGTAAGGTCTAAACGGCCATCGTCAGATTTTGCTTTACCTTCACGACCACCGGTTGCAGTTGCTTTTGCTGTGTAAGCAATGTTTTGTAATTCGTTCATCATTAACTCCAAGTAATAATCATTTAGTTTGTGTGCAAAATAATAGACTAAACAAATACTGATTGCAAATGCTTTGTATGCAAATTAATATATAACATTAAGGAGTAACTTATGCCATTTGAACAATTAAAACTCAAAAACCAGCTGTGTCATCGTTTATATATGGCATCCAATAGTCTTATTCGTGCCTATCGTGAGCCACTAAAGGCGCTAAATATTACTTATCCACAATATGTCGTTATGATGGCATTGTGGGAAGAAGATAAAATAACGATTTCTGCGCTTTTAGAGAGAACGATGATTGACGGCGGGGCAATGACACAAATTTTAAAGAAAATGACGGATAAATGCTTACTAAACATTATTAAAGATGACGACGATAAACGAAAGCGCCTGGTTGAGTTAACAACACAAGGGCAAGTATTAAAAGCAAAGGCGGCAAATATTCCTCATAGTATTCGTTGTGAGTTTAATAGTATCGATAGCATACAAGCCAATCAGCTTATGCAATTACTCGACTTAGTTGTAAATGATCTAACCGATAAAACATAAAACCTTAGGGATACTTACGGTAGTGTGTGGTAGGTAGAATTGGCTCTTCGTATTAAAAAATAAAGACCTTTTTGTGCTTAAGTTTATTTTCCTAGCGCTGAATGACACTTTTAAATCATTAAAATTATTAGTTAATTTAAAAACTCAACTATAATTTATTTTCATAAGTTGTCATTAGAATTTCGCTATATAACTATAAAAGGTCTTTAAGATGCCATTTTGTCGAAGTGAGCTAATGAAATATAGTAGCCTATGCCTTTTTTTATTAATTTCACCACCATTATTCGCCCTTGAAAAAGTTTCATTACAGCTGAAATGGATGCATCAATTTCAATTTGCAGGTTACTACATAGCGAAAGAAAAAGGTTTTTATGCGGATGAAGGATTTGATGTTGAAATAAGAGAACGAGACCTTAAATCATCTCCCTTTGACGATGTTGACAGTGGTAAAGCTGACTATGGTATTGCTGACTCTAGTGTTGTTCTATACAGACTTAAAGGTAAACCTGTTGTTATTGCGTCAACCGTTTTTCAAGAAAGCCCATTAGTTTTTATGTCGTTAAAAAGTAAAAATATTACCAGTATTTATGATTTAGCCGACAAACGTATCATGTTTAGACGAAGTCTTGATGATGCTGGCTTAATGGCAATGATGACACTTATTGGAATCAACAGTGATGACTATATTCATATTCCTCACAATTTTGACGATATGGCGCTGATTAAAGATGATGTTGATGTAATGTCAGCTTATAAAACAAATCAAGTCCTAAATTATAAAGATATGGGGATTGCGACTAATATTCTTGATCCGAGTAGTTATGGTATAGATTTTTATGGTGATTTAATTTTTACCCATGAGTCAACGGTTAAAAATAAACCAGAAAGAGTCAAAGCTTTTGTAAGGGCAAGTTTAAAAGGGTGGGAGTATGCATTAGACCACCCCGAGGAGTCTGTTGATTTAATTATTGAAAAATATAATAAAAAAGCAGTTAGAAAGTATCTTTTACTCGAAGCAGAAGCGACCAAAAACGTGATTAAATTGAATTACGTCCCCTTAGGCACTATGCACGAGCAACGCTTTAAACGCATTGCTGATATTTATAAGAACTTAGCGTTAGTGTCAAACTCCAGCTCACTCGATGGCTTAACATTAAACAGTTATGAAAATTCAGGCCGCCGTTTCACGACTCAAACGCTTTTTGTTATGTTGGGCAGCGTTATAATATTAATATTCATTCTTATTGTTGTGATCGTTTTTAATTATAAGCTCAATAAATTAGTCAAAGATAAAACAAAAACACTTTTATCAAATAATATTGAATTGGCCAATAATATTGAGCAAATTAATGAAAAAAATAGCCAATTAGAAGTCGCTAAATTAGAAGCTGATAACGCTAATAAAGTGAAGTCATTATTTTTAGCCAATATGAGTCATGAAATTAGAACTCCAATGAATGGTATATATGGCAGCTTACAACTCTTAAATAAAAAAACAGAAGAGGAAGAGGATAAAGTGCTTATTGACCAAGCGCTATTTTCTACAAAATGCCTACTGACTATTATTAACGATATTCTTGATATTTCTAAAATGGAAGAAGGAAAATTAGAATTTGATGTGATCCCATTTGATTTAATTGAGTTAACTAAGTGTGTTATTACTGATTTGTCACAAAACAGTGAATTACAAGCAACAACAATTAGTTTGAACACGGGTAATACCTCTCAAAATTGGTTTGGTGATCCTATACGTATACGACAGATTTTACTGAATATTTTGTCTAATTCCGTAAAGTTTACTAAAAATGGCACGATAGATGTTCTTATTGAAAACAGGGAAGATAACTTGCTCTCTATTGAGGTTAAAGACTCTGGTATCGGTATGAATAAATCACAGCTCAGTAAATTATTTCAACGTTTTGAACAAGCAGATAAATCTACCACCCGTAAATATGGTGGCACCGGTTTAGGTATGGCTATAACTCATGCACTTATTGACTTGATGAAAGGTACGATTAATGTGTCAAGTGTTGAAGGAGAGGGAACCTGTTTTAGGTTTTGTTTACCGCTAGTTAAAGCTCAGACCAAAGATTTTACTCAGATTCATGAGACAACGTCACGGCAATTAACCCCCGACCTTGCTGACTATACGATAATGATTGTTGAAGATAATAAAATCAATCAAATGATTATAAAAAAAATGCTGAGTGATACTAACGCTAATCTGCTGGTCGTAGAAAATGGTTTGATGGCGGTTAATACCTTTAAAGAAACAAAAATTGATTTAATTTTAATGGATGTTCAAATGCCGGTGATGGATGGAGTAACGGCTTGTAAAATAATTAAACAGCTTGCTAAGTGCCCACCTATTATAGCGTTAACGGCGAATGTTATGGCACAAGACATCACCTATTATTTACACGCCGGCTTTGATGCTCATTTAGGGAAACCATTAGAGCTAGCTCATTTATATCAAACGTTAAGCCAACAATTGCTGACCAAATCGTAACACTGGTTGAGGTTGCGAGATTGCCACAAGGTTATTTTATTCATCGATAACAAATAACACCTACATTAACTAACACCATAATGATAAAGGGGGATCCATCGTGATCGCCTTTATAATATCAGTACGTGAAATAATACCGACTACTTTGCCGTTAGACTCTAAGATCGGAGTTGTATGTAAACGATTATTTATTTGCAGTAACGCAATACGCCTGATGTCGGTTACAGGTTCTGCGGTATAAATTTTTGATTGCTCATTTAGGAATAAATTAGCGACACTTTTTGTTTTAAGACTTTTGCCTATAGCTGACCCATGCTTTAAAAGATATTCATAAAGCTGTTGCCTAGACAAACTGCCAACCAGTTGCTGTTGAGTATTAACAATTGGAAATTCTTGATACGCTAGCCGTGTAAACTTATTGATCACCTCTGTTAGTAAATCATTGGCTGATATGACTTCAACAGGTGAAGTCATAATTTGATAAGCATGACAAATTAATGCTTTTTCATCAGGTTTACCAATTGTGTCATTATAAGCCTCAATCGCTTTAGGTGGGGGAGAATATCCTTTTTTATGTAAATACGAAAACTCATCAAGTTCTTGAAAGCTTCTTGTTTGTTCTGAACTTTTTGATTTTTTAACATGATAAAGCTCTTCAAGAGGGCCCGAAAAGCTTCTTCCATTAGGTGTGTATATTGCAAACATTATTATCTCCCTTTTAAGAATAAATAGATAAATAAAGTTAAATATAAACGCCGATAGATATTATTGACTGACTGTCATGATAGAAGATGAACATGACGGTTGAAAATAAAATTTAACAACGTTTGTTTATTGAAGATAATATAAATAATATCAATTCACCATTAATTCTATTCGCTCTAACTCAACACGGGTAGACAATTCAATGTCATTTTTTGGTGACCAAGATGGATAGTTTTTTTGTTGACGCTTAACTTTTTTCAAAAAACTCAACCTTGCTCTTGATAAGGCGATATTGACCGCCGACATAACGGAGCTTTGACTATCGCTAACAACAATATCAGGCATACCTTTACTATAAATAACAACTCGGCAGTGTTTATCCTTTCCTCCTTTGGGTCCGTTAATATCATCAATGGTGACTTTTATCACTTGTACACGGTCATCAAACTTATTGAACATTCGCCGTGTTTTTTGTTTTATCTGTAACAAATTTTCTGTTGAAAGCTCTATTTTTAGATCCGTAATTGTTAATTCCATATTTACCTCGTTTAATTAAGAATAATAATTTGTATTAATATTGATGACCTTCTTAATTTATAACTAACTATCTAACCCAATAAAAGTCGATTGTAATTACTTTGTTATCAATTTAAAGTTGACAAGTATTTTGAGGTGCGTATAGATCATATGTCTGATAATAAAATTTAAGAGGCATTATGGCTAAACTCAATTATCATCATTTACAATATTTTTATGCAATAGCTACACATGGCAGTATCGCTAAGGCAGCAATAGTTATGCATATAACGCCACAAACCCTTAGTGCGCAGTTAAGTTTATTAGAAGCACAATTAGGTTATAACTTGTTTGATCGCAAAGGTAAGCGTTTAGTGCTCAATGACATGGGGCATATTACGTTTAGCTACGCACAAGAAATATTTAGTTTAGGAGATGAATTAGTACATTCTTTGAAAAATCATTCTACTGACTTTTCTTTTCGTTTCTCAATTGGCGTTACTGATGTTATTCCAAAGGTGTTTTCATTTAATTTATTAAAAACAGTCTACGCGATGGACAATTCGATAAAATTAGTCTGTAAAGAAACAAGTTTAGACGTGTTGTTAGGTGAACTTGCAGTGAATAAATTAGATGCAGTTTTAAGTGATACTTCATTACCCACTGGTTCATCATTAAAAGCCTACAGCCACTTAGTGGGTAAATGTGGTATGAGTTTTTTTGCGCATAAAGACTTGGCTCAAGTATTGGCTATTAATTTTCCTCAATCGCTTAATAATCAACCTTTCTTTACGGCAGGTGAAGGCTCTAATCAGCACCTTAGTGTGCTTTCTTGGTTTAATGAACTCAATATATCACCTAAAATAATAGGTGAGTTTGATGATTCGGTGTTAACTAAATATTTTGGTCAAGCAGGTTATGGTGTTTTTTGCGCACCTACGATGATTGAAAATCATGTGATAGCGCAGTTTGATGTTGAAATCATTGGTAGAACCACTGAAATTACGGAACATTATTATTTAATATCACCTGAGCGAAAAGTAAAACATCCCGCGGTTCAACATTTGCTTACACAAGGGAAAAAGCTGTTTAATAAGGCAATAGCTTAGCCTTTGATGAATAACATAAAAACCATTGTGGTTTAATTTAGCTGTATAAAATATCATTTTTGATCATTTCTTTTTGCAGCAATGAGCGGCCATTGGTTTCAATGTGATTGAGAAACTCAGTGGCAATTAAGGTTTGGCGTTTTGATTTAGACCAAACAAAAAACCAATGAGCATTAATGGGTAATTCTTTTATCGGTAAACGCACCAAGCCACTTTGTCCACCATACATTAAGGTGTGTGCTGATAATATCGATATACCTAGCTTTGACATAACCAAATGTTTAATCGCTTCATTACTTTCAATGGTCATTTTAACGTTCAGTTTTACGTTATGTTGTTTTAAAAAGGCTTCAATGGCATAACGCGTACCCGAGCCTTGCTCTCGCATTAAAAAAGGCTCCTTACATAAATCCTCTAAGGTTAAGTTTTTCTTTTTAGCAATAGGGTGATCTTCATGTGCTATTGCCACTAGCGGGTTTACCAGAAATTCAATAGATTGTGTTTCGATATCGGATGGTGGATGACTAAACACATAGAAGTCGTCAACACCTTGCTTCAATCGTTCAATGGTTTGCGCTCTATTGCCAATATTTAGCTGTATATCAATATCAGGGTATCTTTCTAAAAAAGGACCTAATAAATGCGGAATAAAATATTTAGAGGTGGTAACAACAGCCAATCGTAATGTGCCCGACTTAAAATCTTTAATATTTCCTATCGCCATATCAAGGCGCGCAAAACTATCAAGCACTTCTACCGCTGTTTTAATCAACTCTAATCCAATATCGGTAAATAATATCTTTCTGTTTGAATAATTATACAGCGGTGAACCCATTGCTTGTGC
Organism: Colwellia sp. Bg11-12; assembly: GCF_014076955.1. NCBI lineage: Bacteria > Pseudomonadati > Pseudomonadota > Gammaproteobacteria > Alteromonadales > Colwelliaceae > Colwellia > Colwellia sp. Bg11-12. Next base: position 111,661 of record NZ_JACGUZ010000061.1, on the reverse strand, counting down.
TAGCTTTTTCATTTGTATTGATACGGTGGGTTGCGTTAAAAAAAGTGCTTTCGCCGCTGCTTTAATACTGCCTTTATCGTGAACAGCCAATAATATTTCAAGTTGTCTGATGGTGCCAATATGTGCATGAAGTCTGGATCTCATCTTCTTACCTTAAAAATAGATGTTTATCTATTTATGATATAGGTAATATCAATTTTTATCTATCTATGTTTTTTGTCATAATAAGTCATTAAACCATTAAGAGCTGTTTACAGTTAATTTAATACCGTACTCACACAATAAATAATAAGGTAATTTACAATGAATAAGATGAAAGTCGCGATTATTATGGGTTCTCAGTCTGATTGGCCAGTCATGAAAAATGCGGTTACCGTGCTTGAAGCCTTAGGTATTGAATATAAAGCCATGGTTGTTTCAGCACATCGTACACCAGAGCGTTTGTATGAATTTGCTGAAAATGCAGAAAAAGACTACAGCGTGATTATTGCTGGTGCCGGTGGTGCAGCGCATTTGCCGGGGATGGCGGCAGCGTTAACTTGGTTACCTGTTATTGGTGTGCCGGTAATGAGCAAAGCACTCAAAGGTATGGACAGTTTATTATCTATTGTACAAATGCCTAAAGGTGTTGCGGTTGCTACACAGGGCATTGGAGAGGCAGGGGCTTTTAATGCGGGGTTAATGGCCTCACAGATCCTTGCAACGAGTAATGTTGAGCTGCAAGGCAAGTTAAAAGCATGGCGAGCAAAACAAAGTGAAAGCGTTTCGTGGGAGGTTGAATAATGCGCATAGCCATTGTTGGTTGTGGTCAACTTTCTCGTATGTTGGCACTCGCTGGCCTTCCTTTAGGTATAAAGTTCAGCTTTATTAATGATACTGGCGAGCAAACAACTGACTGTGTTGACGGTTTAGGTCGCGTTGTTTTCTTACCTGAAAATTGGCAGAAAGAGCAAAATATTCATAAGCTCTATAATCTCTTGGGAAAGCCTGATTGCATTACGGTTGAAAAAGAGCAGGTTGATGTAAAGCTATTAGAAGCCTTGCAACCATATTGTGATATTTTACCTAACCCAAAAGCGATTATTGCCTGCCAGCATAGATATCGTGAAAAACAATTGTTAGAAAAATTAGCTATTCCTACTGCTGCTTTTGTATATTCGGTTTCCGCTAAAGTAGCATTGAATACCTTACAACTGCCTGTGGTGGTTAAATCTTGCAGTGATGGTTACGATGGTAAAAATCAGTGGGTTTTAAAAACCTTAGCTGACGTTGAACACTTTGATCGTTTACACATTCAAGACTATATTATTGAAGCATGGATGACGTTTGAACGAGAAGTTTCATTGGTCTCAGTTCGGGCCAAAAATGGCGATATTAAACATTATTCTTTAACCGATAATATTAATGAAAACGGCATTTTGAAACAATCAATCGCGCCAGCTATAGATCCAGACAATGCCTTAACAGTTAAAGCGCAAGGCTATATGGAAAGCTTACTTAACGAAGTCGACTATGTTGGTGTGATGGCGATGGAATGTTTTGTTATCAACGGCGACTTAGTGATCAATGAATTAGCCCCTCGAGTTCACAACAGTGGACATTGGACACAAACAGGAAGTGTTACTTGCCAGTTTGAAAATCATGTTAGAGCAATTGCTGGCCTAGCACTAGGCAGCACAGAGTTGCTGGGCACTTCGGGTATGATTAACCTTATTGGTAATAAACAACCGCCATTTGAGGCACTTTCAGCGTTCTCAACATTACATTGGTACAATAAATCTATTAAACCCGAACGCAAACTCGGTCATGTTAACTTTTTTGAAAAAGACCGAGCAAGTCTCGTTACAAAAATGGATGATTTCAAGCAAGCAGTGAATGATCAGTAATGGTCGTAGCAATATAAGGGCTTTCTGGGTTTGTTCGTAATATGAAACATTCATTGGCGTGCACTATTTTTTAGGAAGAATTTTAATGTTGTTTGGACATCGTTTTAAAGATATGAACCTCAAAGGCGATCTGTTTGGTGGGGTAACCACCGCAGTTATCTCTTTACCCTTAGCGCTTGCTTTTGGTGTGGCATCAGGTGCTGGCGCTGAAGCGGGGCTGTGGGGCGCAATAATGGTTGGCTTTTTTGCCGCTTTATTTGGCGGTTCTTCTAGCCTTATCTCAGAGCCTACCGGTCCGATGACCGTTATTATGACGGCCGTATTAACCAGCATGATGGCTAAGTATCCAGAAACGGGCTTGGCTATTTCATTTACTATTGTGATGATGGCTGGCGCTTTTCAAATCTTGCTGGGTACACTCAAGCTAGGTAAATACATTACGTTAATGCCCTACAGCGTTATTTCTGGCTTTATGTCGGGCATTGGTGTGATTTTAATTATCATGCAGTTGTCCCCGCTGCTTGGACAAGCAAGTCCTGCGGGTGGCGTAACGGGCACTTTATTGTCATTACCTACTCTTTTATCTAACATTAAATTTAGTGAGTTATTTTTAGCTTTACTCACCTTGGGCATTTTGTTTTTCTTACCTAAAACGTACCGCAAGTATGTGCCGGCGCAACTTGTTGCCTTGGTGGCAGTAACCCTTATCTCGATGTTGTTATTTAACAACGAAGATATTCGCCGAATTGGTGAAATACCGGCAGGTTTACCGTCTTTAGTTATTCCGCATTTTAATACTGAAATTTTTACGACCATGGTGATTGATGCCTTGGTGTTGGGCACACTCGGCTGTATTGATACTTTACTGACGGCTGTGATTGGTGATTCATTAACACGTAAAGAGCACGACCCCGACAAAGAATTGCGTGGTCAAGGTATCGCTAATATGATTTCAGGCTTGTTTGGCGCTTTACCGGGTGCTGGCGCAACGATGGGTACGGTGACTAATATTCAAGTAGGAGCTCGCTCACCCTTGTCGGGTATTATTCGTGCTTTGGTACTTGCACTTGTCGTATTAGTGGCCGCAGGCTTAACAGAACCCATCCCCATGGCTGTGTTGGCCGGTATCGCAGTTTATGTAGGTTTTAACATTCTCGATTGGAGTTTTATTCAACGCGCTCATAAAGTCAGTATTCAAGGTATGGCGATAATGTATGGAGTTATGTTACTCACTGTTTTTGTTGACTTAATTGTTGCTGTTGGTCTAGGTGTATTTATCTCTAACATTATTGTTATTGAACGATTGAGTCGAGAGCAAGCACGCCAAGTTAAAGCGATAAGCGATAGTGATGGCGACGACGTGCCTCTGAACAGTCGTGAACGAAAACTCCTTGAAAAAGCCAATGGCAAAGTGTTGTTTTTCTATCTGTCTGGGCCGATGATATTTAGTGTATCCAAAGCAATATCTCGCCAGCATACGCGGGTTGCTGAATACGATGTCATGATCCTTGATTTAACCGATGTGCCAATGATTGATGAAACGGTTGGTCTTGCACTTGAAAACGCGGTAAAAGATGCGCTTGACGCACAGTGTGAAGTGTTTTTATTGTGCCCCAATGAGCAAACACGCCAACAGCTCGAAAAATGTAATGTTTTAGATTTAGTGTCTAATAACAATATTTACTCCTTTCGTGACGAAGCATTGCAAGCGGCGTTAACTCGCGTAGAAAGTCATCAATCTCAATAACTGATCTTCATCGCTGATACGGGAATGCGCATTTCTAGCATGTTGATGGCGCTTGAAGTCATTACAAAAAACGTAAATATCAGCTAACAGGTACAATTAATGTGTTAGCAAAACGGATGTAAGATAAATTTAACAAAAATAATGCAGGAGATAGAGTTTCCTGAATAAAATAAACATATACTGACCACCAGGTCATAAATAAACAATAAATTTTTAGGGATCAACAACATGTACATGATAGTTAAGCACGCCCATCTCACCATAATTATGCTTACGTTTATCTTTTTCATTATTAACTTTGTGTTGATGATGAAAGGGTCTGAGAAGGTTAATAATAAACTGCTAAAGATTGGGCCACATATTTTATACACGCTATTTGTTGTCACTTTTATTTACATGATTAGCGTAAATCCACTCAACTTATATCCATTTGTTAATGGTTGGGCATCGTCTAAATTAGCAGGCTTTGTTATCTATATACTTTCTATTACTTTGGCGCTTAAGTGGGCAAAATCAACATTGTGGCGTATTGTTGGCTTAATCAGTGCTGTGTTTTGGCTCGCGATGAGCGCAAGACTTGGTTTTGCAGATCACCTGAAATCAAAAGGTGCTAGCGAAGATATTAATGCTTATATTGATTTTGGGCAGGCTATGTTGACGACCCTCTGCTAATTTTGTCCATGTCGATTGTAGACGTTTAATTTGATAGACCAACATTGGCATTAAAAGCTAAGTGTTGGTTTTATTGATGTAATGAACTTACCTTGCTTACGCTGTACAACAATAAAATTAATAACAGGAAAAATAATGAAACACGAGGAACTACCAGAAAATCACGCAGACCCGCTGCTAAAGTTATTGCATCGTTCTATTCGATTTGCAATAAGAATACTGGCCTTATTGATGGTATTAGTGATCTATTGGAGTATTGCTGATGTTGTTTATGTTTTATATTTAAAATTGTCTACACCGCCATACTTTCTCTTAAATATTGAAGACATTCTTCAAACGTTTGGCGCTTTTATGGTGGTATTGATCGCGGTTGAAATTTTTATCAATATTCGGTTATATCTTGGTTCTAATGTTATCCCTGTTGAATTAGTGGTTGCTACGGCACTGATGGCAGTTGCTCGTAAAATTATTGTATTAGATCTCAAGTTTGTTTCTGCTGAGCAGATAGTAGGTCTTGCGTTGGTTACTATTGCTCTTGGAGTAACATATTGGTTAATAAAGAAGAAAAATAAAGATCCTGAAGAAATAATCAAAATAGAAAGATAAAACCAGCTCTTTTTTATGGGACTAATTAAACCAACACGTTTTGAACGTGTTGGTTTTTTTATTCGTAAAATACGAATTAAATACCATAAATATTCGAGTTTAATAATGATAACAAGCGTGATAAAAATCGAATACTACCCACGTAGACACATAGATAAATAAGATTTAAATCACGCTACTCAAATATCAACAGGTTTATTCTTTTATATCGGCCACTTTGTCTTGAGTTTTGAATTCAAAATCACTTGCATCATGGCGTTCATGTAATTGCTGATCTAACTCTCCCCAAGTACGATTGACCATTAATCCACGTTTAACGGCTGCTCGTTCGCCAATTTCTTCTGTCCACCTTACTAGGTTTACATAAGATTGAGTTTGTAAAAACTCAGCAGCCTCATAGACTTTATTTTGTACTAATGCCCCGTACCATGGCCATATAGCGATATCAGCAATGGTATATTGATCACCACAGATATATTTATTATTGGCTAAATGGCGGTCTAATACGTCGAGTTGTCGTTTGACTTCCATAGTAAATCGTTCTATCGGATATTCAAATTTCTCTGGTGCGTATGCGTAAAAGTGTCCAAAGCCACCGCCCAAATAAGGGCCACTTCCTACCTGCCAAAATAGCCACGATAAACATTGAGATTTGAGGAAAGGTTCTTTAGGTAAAAAAGCATCAAATTTCTCTGCTAGATAGAGCAGTATCGCGCCAGACTCGAAAATAGGGAGTTTATTATCGCCACTGTTATCAACTAAAGCAGGTATCTTAGAGTTTGGATTTATCGCGACAAATCCTGAACTAAATTGATCTCCTTCCATAATATCGATTAAATGAGCGTCGTATTCAGCTTCTTTTATCTGTAATGCTAATAATTCTTCCAATAAAATAGTTATTTTAACGCCATTAGGTGTGGCCAATGAATATAATTGTAAAGGGTGCTTACCGACAGGCAGCTTTGCTTGATGAGTTTCCCCTGCGACAGGGCGATTAATGCTGGCGAACTTACCACCACTGTCTTTATTCCATTCCCATATTTTTGGCGGCACGTAGGTATATTTAGACATTTTATCTCCGTAATTATTATTTAGGCTCTAAGGTTATCATTAATTTATATTGATATTAGCAATAAATATAAAGTAAGCATTGCCGCTTAGTCTTTGTGAGTAGCGAGTAAGTTTAGTCATTAAAATATAAAAACAATCCTCTCACCGCATCTTAAAGATATATCGTTATCATCAATAATAATGATTTGAATTTCTAGCAGGCGTTTATCTTAAAATATTCTATAGTTATATACCTAACTATAGAATATCGTTTACAAAAGAGTTAACAATCATGGAGGTGTCTTTAACTTATTAACAGAATGAACTTCATCCATTTATTTTTATATATAAAATTGGTTAAGCCAAGTCAATGGCAATATTATATAAAAATTAAAAGTGTCCTTGCCTCTAAAAATAATAATGGATTATACAATCATGTCACGATACGCAAACTTATATAAATCTCCTCTATATCTTATTTCTATTATTGTGTTGTTATTTTTAATGGGCTCAACAATCATAGGTTGGAATAGCCATAATAAAGTTGAAAAAACGCTAAAAGCTCAAGCAATAGCTACGTTAAAAATAAGCGTACAAGCCAGCCATCACTTATTAAAAAACGTCTGGATAAAGTCTACTTTCGCCACAATAAAGTCTTGGTCAACGTTAACTACTATTACAAAGCAAATAAAACAGGTAGTTATTGAACAATCGACTGGAGATTTAATTTCGTTAGATAAAGCCACTCGTCAATTAACGTCGCTCTTAGACCGTTACCTTTTTACTAAAGGTAACGAGGGCTATTATATAATTTCACCCGAGTATAAAAATATTACCGCTAAATTAACTCATTTAGTTGGACAGAGGAATGTTATCGCTGATGAATACTCCTCAAAAATTGCTAAAGCTTTTAATGGTCAAATCGTTTTTATTCCTCCTGTTTTATCCGCAATACCTTTGCCCAATTCTGATGGTAAATTACAGGAAAAATATCTAACCGCTTTTATTGTGGCTCCAATATTTGATAAAAAAGAACAAGTTATTGCCGTTATTGCTATTCGTGTAAATCCATTTGGCAGTTTTTCTAATATCGCTCAGCAAGGTCAACAGTGGCAGTCAGGCAAAACCTATTTTTTTGATGCTAAAGCTCGTTTATTAACGGCAAGTCATTTTGAATCAGAACTTAAGCCGACGGGTTCGCTTACGAAAGGACAAGCTAGGGTATTGGCTAGATCTTTAACTCAGTCAGTTAAGTCAGAAAATAACGCAATATCTCAAACACCATTATATACCCAACCGATACAATCAGCATTGCAAGGAGAAGATGCTTACAGTGTGCATACGTATCTAGATTATCGGGGAGAGTCTGTCGTTGGTGTTTGGCTATGGGACAGTGTGTTAGGCGTGGGGATTGGCGCAGAGGTTGATGAGGCTGACGTACTTCAATCGCAACAAGAGATAGTCTCTGGCTTATTCTGGCAGTTATTACAGACAGCTTTAATGAGTATCTTTATATTAGTCATTGGGTTTTATTGGCAAAAGCGCAATGCGGCCGTTATCTTTGATTCAGAACAATATCTTTACTCGATGCTGAACAATGCCCCTGATGCAATAATATCTTTTAACTCAAAAGGAGAAGTTATACGATTTAATAAAGTGGCGGGTTTGTTGTTTTCTGTTGATAAAAAGTGGGCTGGCTCGATGTTTTTTGACGATTTTTTTATGTCACATGAAAAAAAATATCTACAAAAATGGATCCAACAAATAGCAAGTGATAGCACTACCTATGACAGTTTCAGAATTATGCAAGCTAGAGCTAAAGATGCACGAGAGTTTTCAGCCCGCGTGGCGATAAGTAGCCATAAAACGCAGCAAGAGAATATTTTTACAGCCATTGTTTCTGATTTAAGTACGATAAAACAATTGGAAGGTCGACTGTTGGTACTTGAAAGTGCGGTTGAGCAAAGTCACTCTGCTATCTTGATAACTGACCTCTTGGGGAAGATTGTTTACGTTAACAAAGCCTTTACTGAAACAACGGGTTATTCAAAAACCGAAGTTTTAGGCAGAAATGCAAAGATTTTAGATTCAGGGCATAAACCCGTCGAAAAATATCAGCAACTCTGGCAAAAAATTATCGATGGCAAGCATTGGAGTGGTCAGTTATACAACAAGAAAAAAGACGGGAGTTGCTATTGGGGTACCACTGATATTTCACCCATACGAGACCGGAATGGAAAAACAGACCACTTCTTAACGATAAACCAAGATATTAGTATACAAAAAAGTAATGAAGATAAGCTGTTGAAGCAACAATTATTTCTAAAAGAAGCGGAACATATTGCTCATTTAGGTTGTTGGGAAAAAGTGTTAAAAAACGATGCCATTCAGTGGTCTGATGGCATGTTTACATTGATGGGTATTGAGCGAACAACGCTACTGACATCAGAGCTTATTGTTAGCTTAATTCATCCAGATGACCGTTATCAATTTAGAATACATCAACTTAAAGCGTTAAATAAATTTGAGGTATATAGCTTTGAATGTCGAGTTATATTGGAAAACAAGCAATTAAGATACATCAAGACATCTACTGAAGTTACGCGTGATATTAATGGGGAACCCATTAGCTTGCTGGGTATAGTCAGAGATATAACCAGTATTAAGCAAAATGAAATAGAACGCGAAATACTCGATGCAGAGAAAGAACAGTCTCGCCAAGCGACTTTAAATGTACTGCTTGATGTCAAATATCAGCGTAATAGAACAGAAAAAACATTAGCTGACTTAAAAGAGTCTCAACATGAATTAGAACAGGCACGTTTAACGGCTGAAGCGGCAAGCGATTCTAAGTCACAGTTTTTAGCGACAATGAGTCATGAAATTAGAACACCGATGAATGGTGTAGTAGGAATGCTAGAGCTCCTTCAACAATCAGAACTTGATGAAGACCAATACCATTTAGCGAATGTTGCTAAAGACTCAGCATGGGCGTTATTACAAATCATTAATGATGTGTTAGATTTTTCAAAAATAGAAGCGGGAAAAATGACCTTAGAGTCGATACCGTTTACTTGGACAGAAATTATAGAAGGTGCAGCAGAGCTGCTTTCATCACAATTACAGAACAAAAAATTATTGCTGGTTTGCTCCTCTAACCACCATATGATCGATCCTATGTTGGGTGATCCCATCAGGTTAAGGCAAATTGTGCTTAATTTGTTAGGTAATGCGATTAAATTTACGCCTAGCAATAATGAACGTCAAAGCCTTATTGAGGTAAAACTTGATTACTTAGATAAAAGCCAAGACAAAAAATTGTTTCGTTTAACGGTCAAAGACAACGGCATCGGTATTAGTGAGGACCAACAAAAGCAATTATTTGATGCTTTTACTCAAGCTGATAATAGCATTCATCGTGAATTTGGTGGTACGGGACTAGGTTTATCTATTTGTTCAAAACTAGCCACTATGATGGGAGGAAAAATTAGCTGCCAGAGCACTATTGGTCTTGGAACAGAGTTTTATGTTGACTTACCCTTAATACCAGCTCAAAAAAGCCAAGCATCAATGTTAAGCGTTAAACTCTATAATTTGAATATATTGCTCGTTGCTCATGATGAATTAACCGATGATATCTTACAAAAAGGCCTAACAGCACTGGGTGCTCAATGTTATTTAGCCGCGAGCTCTTCAACAAAAATAGCGCAACTCATTGCCCATGAAAATTATGATCTTATCATTATTTCTGCAGAACAAGTTATTAGCCTTTGGCCAGCAGTTAAAGAGCAGTTACTGCCAAAAAGTGACGACGCTATCAACATGCTAGTACTTGAGCGTTGGCATAATTTTGATTTGCTACTTCCCCATGAAAATCTCACCATAATTGCGAGTAATCCATTTTTACCACAAAAAATTTACTGGTCTATTTCCCGTATTATGGGTAATAAAAACCCACTTATAAATGATCGAAAACTTGAGGTTAAAAACTTAACGATACCAAGTATTACAGAGGCACAAACCGATAATAAACTAATTTTAATTGTTGAAGATAATCTCTACAACCAACAGGTATTGGAACGCCAGCTAAATTTATTCGGCTATGCGGTTATTATTGCCAACCATGGGCAAGAAGCGCTTGATAAAATGAAAAAATATAATTTTTCGCTGATCATGACTGATTGTCAAATGCCGATAATGGACGGTTTTGAGTTTGCTAGAAAAGTACGAGAAAGCGAGTCAGAGGGGCTATTTCAGATCCCAATCATTGCAATTACCGCTAACGCTATGCGAGATGAAGCTGAGCACTGTATAAAATTGGGTATGAATGATTACGTAACTAAGCCATTAAAATTAAGCGATTTAAAGGCATTACTTGATAAATGGTTAACTGAGGTCGAATTAGATGATGAATTTGAAATAGATTCACCAGCCGAAATAACCGATCATGAAGCGAGTGAACTGGCAAATCAACCTGCTATTAATATAGCGGAATTAACAGCATGTGTTGGCGACGATAAGTCAGCACAGCAAAGTTTTTTAAAATTTTATCAAGAGCACAGTAAACCATTAATAGCTGAATTAGCAGAGAATATAGCGAATGAAGACTGGAAAAGTGTTGCTGACCTTGCGCACAAACTTAAGTCTTCTACTCGTGGTGCAGGAGCCATATTATTAGCCCATTATTGTGAAAAGTTAGAGCTACTTGCCATAGAAGGAAATACCCAAGAAATTTTAAAGATAAGTAATAAATTATATTCTGAATTTAATCGTGTATATGATGACATAGAATTAAATTTTTAGCTGACTAATTACTGATACGAACATCAAGTACTTGCTTAAAGAGAAAGTGGTCAAACTTGTTTATTATTTATTGTTATAAATAATAAACAAGAGAAGGAGTTGGTTGCTTGTTAAGCGTACTATTCACAAAAAAGCTTAAGTTTTAATTATTTTTTTTCAATTAAAGGAATATTATTATCCTTAAACAGCTTAAATATAACGTTTTGGGTTAAAGGTTTAATTAAATAGCCTTTAGCGCCTAATTCAATCGCTTTTTTGACTATTTGTTTATTCTTATTGCCCGTCAACATGATCAAAGGTGTATCAACATTTTTTCCATTGGTTTGTTTCATCTGTCCCAAAAGATACAAGCCATTAGTATCTGGTAGGCTAACATCGAGCAAAACAATATCGAAACGTATATTGTTAAGAGAAAGCAAAGCGGTTCTTCCTGTACTCGCGGTTTTGACCTCTAGTTTATATTTATGCAGTAAAGTATTCGTTAAATGTATGCTAATGGGATCATCTTCGACTAATAACACTTTAATAATAGTTGAGTTTTTATTTTCTTGTATCTTCTCTATCTCTTTCTCGGCATTCTCACTACTTGCATTGTAAAGTTTGTTAAAAGACGTTGGCGGGTTAACTGCTGAGCTTTCCTCTGTCTGGCTAACATCATTACTATTTTGAGCGTTATTTTCCACCGCACGGATTAATCCACTTAACAAATCTAATGCTTTATTTTGTAATTCTACCAATCTCGGTCGAATTTCGTCAGAACGTATTGACGCTAAAATATTTTTAACAACGTCAAGGTTAAGATCAACATTGTGATGGAGTTTAATTTGTTCTGTGGCTTTGTTAATAGAATTTTCAACGTCGGTAATACTCTCTTCAAAAGACAGCCTAAGTTTTTCTTTTAGCTCTAGGCCATGCAGTACCGTTTCTCTAATTTCTTTTGCGTAAGACTCTTTTTGATAAATATATTCTAATGCCGCACTCTTTTTCAGACCTACGCCGAGCTTAGCCAGTAAATTTGAACATACAACAATCACACGTTGTTTCTCATAAAGTGGGTTTGTAATTATATAATCATCAATAATGTCATTGTCATAAGCTTCATATGCTTCATTTTCTTCCCTGGCCGAAACAACAGAGACAATAAAGTGCTCACAAGTTTGCTTCACTAGTACAGATTTAAGGGAACTGTAATAGATCATTAAAGACCGTTGAAAAGTGGTTGTATCTATTAGAATTATTTTAGGTGTTTCATCTCGAAGCTGATTTTCGAGTTCAGATAAAGCGGTAACCACAAGTACTTTATCAAAGTGATCAATTAAGACTTTAATTAATAGCTCGCTATCGCTACGGTCAGCGGTATATAAAATAATGTTATGATGCTGCACTTGCACTACTCCTTAAGCTCACTAAACTCGACATTTTGCTTAGCAATTTTTAGTTACTTATTTTTATCGTATATAAGTTAGCATTTATAACTTCCCTGCTAAGATAAGTATAATCTAACATTGTTATCAATACTTTGGATATCTTTCATATGATGGAGTCGCTGAATATATGAAGATTAAATGTTTAATAATGGGGCAGAAAGGCTATAACGAAAATTTTTTTTCAGGGATAATGACAGCGGTTTGCGCCATTCATAGTGCTTAAGGATATCGTGGATTAGGCTTTGAACACATCATAAAAATGCTTACACTGTCATGGATTTGTGGGCAGAAATACCTACGATACTGCTTAGGTTATCGCTAACATCATAGTATCAATTAGCTGTTTGGCAATCGTCGCTCAGTATGCTCTCAACTTCAGTCGCTCTTTGCTCTAAGGCGGCATTGCCTAATTGAGTGATGGAATAAGGACTACTTTTAGCTTTACTCATTAATTAATCTGTAGTTGTAATCGTCACTTCAATATTTTTACTGTCGCCAGCAAACCACTTTTGCACATAAATAGACCCTAAAATAGGAGGCATGCCGTTTTCTGGTACTTCTTTATATCGAACACTGTTTTTATTATGTTTTTCAAATTCGAATTTTATGACTTTTTCTGACATCACTAGCCCAACCTTTATTTAATATTTTCCCTGTATTGTATAAGCGTCAGTCAATAAATCCTAGTATTGTGTTTTGCTTTTATTGCCGTTACTTTTCATAAATACTTTGTTTTGTACTGCACCAAGCTTATTATAGGAGTGCTAGCCATATTTCAGCAGATTGATGAAATAAACCTTACCTTTTTAAATTTCTTTAATAAGGCTCGACTTGGCGGTAACCTTACAGACATTAAATTATAAACAGTCATTGCTGGTGAGAAAAATACACTTGAATACCGAGCTGAAAATTGATTTTATTAATGATATTGAGAAGATAAATGCGGGTGATTGGCAGCATTTAAACGATTCATCTTGTCCCTTTCTTTCTTATGAGTTCTTTAAGGCGCTTGAAAAAAGCCAATCGGTAAGTACTGAACAAGGTTGGCAAGCCCACCACTTAGTCGTAACCACTGAAAATGAAGTAACGGCGATTATGCCGATGTACTTGAAAAGCCATTCGTGGGGGGAGTATGTTTTTGACTGGGACTGGGCAGATGCTTATAAACGAAATAATATTCATTATTACCCTAAATTAGTGGCTACCATTCCTTTTACACCGGTGAGTAGCGATAAATTACTCTCTTCACAGGTTGAAATAAAGGCATTATTTCAACCATTAATGGATCATTGTCAGCGAGAAAATATTAATAGCTGGCATATTTTGTACTCTAACGAAATAAAGGCGACTCTGCCTAAAGATGTTTACCAGCGTAATACCGTGCAATTTCATTGGTCTAATTACGGTTATAAAACATTTGATGATTTTCTGAATACCTTTACTTCGCGTAAAAGAAAGAACACTCGTAAAGAAAGGTTATCAATTCTCGACCAAGGTATTAAAATACGTCAGTTGAAAAATCATGAAATTACAGAAAAAGATCTCGACTTTTTTTATTTAACATACCAACTAACCTATTTAAAAAGAGGCCATCAACCTCACTTGAGCTCTTCGTTTTTTAAGCAAATATTGCTTAACATGCCGGATAATATTTTATTGGTTATTGCCAGTCATAACCAAGAAGATATCGCTTGTGCACTATTTTTTTATGATGATACGCATTTATATGGGCGTTATTGGGGCTGCACTCGACACTATAATAATTTACATTTTGAGCTTTGTTATTATCGGGGTATCGAATTTTGTATTCAGCATAACTTGAAGGTTTTTAATCCCGGAACACAAGGTGAACACAAAATTCAAAGAGGCTTTGAACCCATTTTAACGTACTCTTACCACTGGATAAAACATCCAGCTTTTAAAGAAGCGATTAAAGCATTTTGTCAACAAGAGCAAAAGCATATGCTAATGTATCAACAACAATGTCAGCAATTATTACCTTTTAAACAGGTGTTAAAAAAACATAATGAATAAGCCGTTTTCTCAAGCATGTGACAATAATAAATCACCCATTTTAAATATTTTAAAAAAAGTATTTTTAAACAATAAACATGTGCTAGAAATTGGTTCGGGCACTGGGCAACATGCTGTTTATTTTGGTCAGTATTTACCCCACTTAATATGGCAAACCAGTGATTTATTGATAAACCATCAAGGTATTAATACGTGGCTAGATGAAACACCCGCTACTAATGTACAAAGGCCTATTGTTGTTGACTTAAATCACGATTGGCCTGTGCCTAATAAAAATAAGCGCTTTGATAGCCTATATACCGCTAACACACTACATATAATCAGTTGGCCCTTAGTGATTAAATTTTTTGAGGGCCTTGCACAAAACCTAACGGCTAAAGCAAATGTCTGTATCTACGGGCCCTTTAACTATCAAGGCAGATTTTCTAGCGAAAGCAATGCTAATTTTGATCTTTGGCTTAAGGAAAGAGATATGAATAGTGGTATTCGCGATATAGAAGCCATTTTATTATTAGCAACTTCAGCGGGCCTTCATTTAGTTGACGACCATGTAATGCCAGCGAATAATCGTTTATTAGTTTTTTCAAAAAAATAAGATACGCGTCAAAAACTGATGTTGTCATATAAACAGCTAAACTTTGCATACGAGGTCTAATAGAAGAACCATGGACTTATTCCCCACCTTATTAGAACAACCGATTAACCTTTTACCTTACGATGGCGAGGTCAATTATTTTGGCGAAGTTATGCCATGGGTCGACTGTGATTATTATTTCAGCTGCTTGCTTAACCATATCGATTGGCAGTGTGACAAAGCGATAGTCTTTGGTAAACTTATCGAAACTAAAAGAAAGGTTGCTTGGTATGCTGAAAAAAGTTTTAGTTATACCTACTCAAACATCATGAGAACCGCTTTACCTTTTTCACCCGTGTTACTTTCCTTGAAAGCTCTTGTTGAACAACATACCGGTGAAACCTATAATTCTTGCCTGCTTAACCTTTATCACAACGGGGAAGAGGGTATGGCATGGCATAGTGATGGGGAAAAGAATTTAAAAGACTTAGGTGCCATTGCTTCGTTGAGTTTTGGTGTCGAAAGAAAATTCGCTTTTAAGCATAAACAATCAAAAAAAGTGATTGCATTACCCTTGAAAACAGGCAGTTTATTAGTGATGAAAGGGGTTACCCAACAGCATTGGTTGCATCGTTTACCACCGAGTAAGTTGATAAAAGACGCAAGAATAAATCTAACGTTCAGAACTATTGTTGATGATTAATGTCGTGTTTACACTTCAATTTTCGATAATAAGCTAAGTTATAGCAATATAGAGTAAGGTTGTTGATAAGGCGATAAAGTAGATTAGACGCTCCGTTTGATACAACTGATTATACAGCCTTAATGCAAGTTAATATTATGTCAGTGCTATGTTGATGTTAAGTGCTCTGAACGTTAATTCCCCTCACACCTTGCACTATGGATGTGAGGGTAAATTTATGTACTTGTTGTTATGTTAGCGATGTTAGTTATTTTCCAAGTGTAATATCGTTTTTATAATTTCATCAGGATGCTGAAATACCGCCATATGATCACTATTTGTTAGTGGAACATATTGACCTCCCGATGCTTTGCTGATGAATTGACTCCACTGTGACCCTTCTTGCTGCCATAACAATAAAGTATCAAGATACTCTGGTTCTGCATTTTTTATATCATGAGATTCAAAGTCAGTGTCAATTACCGTGATTGGAATTGATGTTGAAATTTTACTGCCTAATACCGAGGCTAAGTCGTCATGATAGTTCATGATTTCTTTCGCTCGAATAAGTTGTTTATCAATATCTGCTCTGCCTTGGCTGATTAAATCAAAATATGACCAATCCATCATATCCTTATAGTCTAAAGGGATGAGTTCGTTGATTGTTGAACGCTCATCGCTGAGTTTATCTAACGTTTTTTGTGTCCAATTACCTTGTTGAATATGTTCGATTAACGCATCCCCAGCTTTTCGATACCAAGAGACAGGCCAGTCTTGGTAAAGGGCGATAGAATGTGGTAATAAAATGTCGGGGTCAATCCAAACCATGCCTTTAAGATGGTCTGTGACTTGTAAGGTTTGAGAGTTCTGCCATACATGAGCTAATATATTTGCGCTGGCGAAACTAACCATAATGAACTCGTCTTCATTAAGTATGGCAAGTGTTTTATCTAATGCCGGTGCAAACGATGCATAAGAAGGTTGTTCAACTAAACTACTAAAGCCATTACCGTAACGTTCTATAACATGCACACGATTGGTTCTGGCAATTAAAGGCTGTAATAGCGAATACCATGCACTGTCACTATGATAATTTTTATTAAATCCTGACAGGAGAATAATAGCGGGTCCAGAATGTTCAAGCCCCATGCTTCGCACATTTACATCTTTGCTATGCTCTTTTTCTATCCGGTATAAACTAGTGTGTTTATCGAACTTTTTTTTACTCACTGAATCAAAAAAGTTAATCACTTGTTTGGTCGTATCAAAATGAGTAAATTCCCAACTATGGCCACCATCTTCAATAGCGACTAGTTGATTAATATGGGACTCATTTTTAAAGGTATACGTTGAAATATCGTTACTTTTTTCAAATGCTACATCAGCATCAATGTTGTTTTCTTTGGCGATTAAATGAATGGCCGATTCACTTGAAATCAGTCCAAAATTTGAATGTATTAATCCTTCAAATGGTAACGTGGTATCCTTTTTACCATGGACCATCAAGTAATTAGTGCTATGTTCAATTTGACATTGCAGAGAAAGATTATCTGACATAGGTGAAGCAACAGAGGCTATCGAATTAAAATTTAGTTTACTGTTACACATCAAGTTTTGTGTGAAAAGCCCGCCTTGAGAGAAACCTACTGCGTAAAGTTCATCGTCAATAATATTGAACTTCGTTTTTACATCAGCCACTACATCTTCAACAAA
Organism: Colwellia sp. Bg11-12; assembly: GCF_014076955.1. Classification (NCBI taxonomy): domain Bacteria; kingdom Pseudomonadati; phylum Pseudomonadota; class Gammaproteobacteria; order Alteromonadales; family Colwelliaceae; genus Colwellia; species Colwellia sp. Bg11-12. The sequence goes on along the minus strand of NZ_JACGUZ010000061.1, from coordinate 94,467 downwards.
ACGAAGGTCGTCAATGCCTAAACGGTGCGGTTTATTACAATGACAACCTTCATTCCACTCTTCTACTTTTGACTGCGGGTAAACGACAATATAATTGTCTGAAGCAAATTCAAATTTAGTCAAACTTCGCATGTTTTTTGCGCCCTGCATAGAGCCGTGAAACGCAAGTAACAGTTTATAAGATTTTTGTGGATCAAAGTTTTTATTGGGTGTGGCGATATAATAACTTCTATCGCTTAACGTTATTTTTGTTTTATCATTTAATTGCGAAGTTGTAATACTCGCAGTCGAATTTTTTTCGTTACTATTACAGCCTAAAAGTAGCCACATAATGACGACTGTTTTTAATGAAATATATAAATATAAACGCATTGTCTTTACTCTTTTTAGATAGGGGCTCTAGCAAATCATCTATTTATTTCAGCATAAACAGATCGAGCTTATGTTTTTAATATGTTTATGTTATCTTTTAAAATATAAAGTTATTTCAATATCATAGAGATTTTTATGGCTGTTCATATCGCCAATGTTATATTCGATGTAAAGCAGAGAATACTAAAAAATGGTACTCAAAGTCGAAATCTTGAACCAAAAGTTTTCAACTTATTAACAACGTTGTTAGCTGCTGACGGTCAAATTGTCACGCGTGATCAACTGATAGTAAAAGTATGGAACAATCGTATTGTTGGTGAAGGAGCTATTAATAGAACGGTGTCTCTATTACGTGGACACTTTTCGGCATTAACCGATGAAGCTGTTGTTGAAACAGTGCAAACTCAAGGTTATCGATTAATAGCCAAAGTGCTTGAAACTGAGCAAGAAACAACTGAAGTTGAAACAAAATCAGCCAAAAATGCCCCGGTAATAAAAGCAATGTTTAGCTTGAAATCGATCAGTTTTATGGTAATTGCCTTACTGGTGATAATTGCCTTACTGGTGAACATGGTATTTTTGAACGATTCATTTAAGCTGAACAGTTTTACTCATCAAAGTAACCTTTCGTTAGTCAGTGGGCCATTAATTGGTTTGAAAGGATGGGAGTATCAGCTTTCAACAACCGAATCTGGTGATAAAATATTATTTCATCATTTAGATGAAAACAACAAACAATCGGTGTATTTATACGACTCTAAAACACATACTAAACAGCTTGTGTTAATGAATGCCTTTGCGGCAATTAATGGCAATGGAAAAAATATTGTTTTTTCAACAACCATTGATAATCAGTGTTCAATGGCGGTTTATGATGTATTAACAAAGGAAAAGCACACATTATTTACCTGCGATGAGCCACCAACCTCATTAATTTGGGGACAAAATGATACCTTTTATTTTAATAAGCGTTTCAGTAAATCTCATCCATACCAAGTATTTAGTTATAATATAAAGACTAGCCGATTAAGACAAATAACAAATCCAAGCAGTAAAGATAATACCAAGGGTGATTTTCACTTCTCTTATAATAGTCAAAATAATCACTTAGCTATTATTCGTTATATTAATGAAAATAAATCCAAAATCATTATTAACGAAGCAGAATTTCAAGTGGCAGAATATACGGTAGATCTGCGGGTGAGTAACCTTGTTTGGCATCCAAATAAAAGTGCATTAATTATTGCAGATAATAATAATCTTTATGTTTTAAACGCTGACAGCCAATACCAGCCATTAAAACAACTAGCATTCAAAATTAACTCATTAGCGGTTATTCCAAGTATGAAAGCGCCTTCATTATTAGTGAGTAGTTCCAGTATTGTTAGTGAAATTGTGAAATATGACATTCACAATAATCGTGATGTCGTTTGGCAACAAAGTGCACGAGCAGAGCTACTGCCGCGCATGCAAGCTAATACAAAATTAGTGTTGTCAACGCGTTACAAGAGTCATCATTGGTGGAAAATAGAAGGCAGCGAAGCAACATTAATTGATGTGAAATTACCCTTTGATTTGCAGTTCGTTCGCTATGAACTGTCTGACGACGGGAAACGTGTATTATTTACTAAACATGGTGTCGTTTTTGAGTTAGATCTAGAAAAAGGTGTTTCTGAAACGGTATTTTCTGAGCCAAAAAGTAGTTATGTTGCCAACTATGATAAGCGTAATAAAGAAGACATTATCTATAGTAGCAACCATTCTGGACATTGGCAGTTATGGTTATACCAACGCGCTACGAATAAGCATAGTCAACTGACTTATTCTGGTGGATACAGTGGCAGAATTATTGGGCAGTATCTTTATTATTCTAAGTTTACTGTAGACGGTTTGTGGCGTAAAAAACTAACAGAGCCAACAGAATCGCTTGTAATTGAAGATTTTAATCGCATCAATTGGCTTAATTGGCAGGTTATTAATAACCAACTGTATTTTTACCGAAAAGCTACGGGGATTTGGCAGCATGATATTGAAACGGGTGAAGAACAATTATTGATGACAAAACCTCATGATTTTGTTCATCAATATGTAGTGTCGCCTGACCAATTAAATATTTTCTGGGTACGGCTAAAACCGATTGAAGGGGATATTTATCAATATGAATTTTAGATTTTTAGTGCGGTTATTACATACCTTTCATTGCTGTTGATAGATGTATTTGTAAAAGGGTAGCAAGTGATTAAAATTAACTGTGAGTCATTGGCTAAAATTGGTAGATAGCCTGCTGAATCGTCAATAATATCAATCGTTTCAACGTGATAACGCTGGTTTTGACCACTTTCGTCAGTCAATGAAATTATATCGTTGATAAATACCTCGTCGAGAAATGAAAAGTGACTATCTCGATGTCCGGCAACCACAAGAGGTTGCTTACTCATGGTTTGATTAAAAGGGGCAATGGCACCGGCTGAAAAAGCTAATGTGGTGGCATCTCCGCCGTTAAGCACGACAACACGTTTGTTTAAACGTTGAAATAAAAGTTCTGCAATTGGGTAAGTGTCAGCCCAAGGCCAAGGTTTAATTTTTTGCTTTAAATCAATGCTTTGATGCCAACTGTAACTAATTAATTGTTGAGATAGCCATCCTTTGGCGGGTAACCAACTGGCATGGAGACAAAGTAAGCTACCGATAACAAGCAGTGAGGTTTTAATGATGCTTTGCACGGCGAAACCTCCATTTGAAGCGTTTACTTGCGAGCCAGGTAAAGTCATAGAGGATGACCAATAATAATATCGAGAAGCCGAGCATAAATTGCAACTGCCAACCTATAGCTGTTTGCGGCATAGCAACCCGCAAACTCTCGTGGGCTTGGATCACACTGTATTTAGCTTTTTCAATAGCTGATAAGCTTTTTTTAGCGAGTAACAACGTAGTTTCGGGTTGTTTTTCTACGGCGATAAAACTGGTGTATGGAGAAATTATTTGATGATCTAGCGATGTATTGATAACGGCTGATTTTACCTTTTGGCTATTAGCTCCACTGACTAGACTATCGAGCAAACTCTCTATTTTTCTTCGAGCCCAAAGCGTTGAAGTACCTTTGAATGATTGCTGGCTATTAATAATTAATTGTTGGTACCAAGGCGCCGATGCTGTATTTCCCGATAATTGGATACTCGTAATAGGAAACTGGGATTTAAGTGCAACTTGCAATGGCTCACCGAAATACAAGTCAGGGATCTTCTTAGGATAAACTTCAACGTATTGATGAACTTGATTATCAAGTATTAATTCAATGTTCGTGATTGCTGGTCGACTTATTTTTTTCATGAACGCGCTCATTTTTACTTCAATTTCTTTGTTATTTTGTATAAATACATAACTCCCTCTACCAAACTGAGCCGCTTTCTTCATAAAATAGCCATTAGGTGCGCCACCAATGCCTACGGTATATAAACGAAAATTTCCTTGAGCGTTGCTCAGTAGCTGCATAAGCTCAAATTCGTTAGCGACAGCACCATCAGTCATAAAGACTATCTGGCGAATAGCTTTTGCTGATTGCATTGCATTTTTTTTCATTATTAAGGCGTTACTCAGTGGTCGATACATTTCAGTGCCGCCATCGGCCGTCAATTCGCTAATAAATTGCTGTGCGGTTGTGATGTTTTTTTCTGTAGCCATGGTAGTGAAGGGAAACAATAATTGAGTTTCGTCATCGAAAGCGATGATATTAAAGCTGTCTTTTTCGTTAAGTTGTAATATCGCTAGCTTTAAACTTGCTTTCGCTTGTTCAATCGAGGGACCTTGCATTGAACCTGAAGTATCAATGATAAAAATAATATCTCGTGCAATGACTTGTGCTTGGTCTAATTTTGGCGGAAATAATGTGAGTAAAGTATAATGTTCTCCTGAAATTTCTTGCGAAAAGCTGCTGACTTGAGCTTGAACGCTTGGCAATAACTGCCAGCTTAAAGTAAAGCTTTTATTAGACACCACGGGCGCTTTTTTTAACGTAATATAAAAACCATTTTGATCACTATTTAACGGGCGCATTGTTATTTGATGACTCGCACTGAAGATAGAGGTAATAGCAACGCCAGCAGTTAACTTAATAGTTATTGATGATTGACTGCGAGCTATTGGCGGATAATGTAGTGTTGAACTTGTCGTTGGGTTTTTCTTGGGACCATCAGTTATTTGATGGTATGAAAGTGGTTGATACCTTTTTGTTATAGCAAGAGGCAGGCGAAAATTGAATTTATTTTGATGATAAGATACGGGCATAATGAAAGTTAAAGTCACAACAACAGTTGATTGTGCAGGGATGTTTGCTATTTTATTCATAAATAAATTAGGACGATGTTGTTCAACTAAACTTGCTTTTTTACCTTTTGTTTTCGCTTTTTTATAGACAGCTCTTGCTGTTTCTTTTTCCATTATTTTACCCACTATCTCTTTATCACCAACGCTTATTAGTAATTTTTTTACCGCGGCACCTTCCGGTAAGGGAAATTGATAGGCCCCCTCTAAGGTAATCGCATGAGGGTTAATGAATGTTTGTTGCATTGTTACATGAGCCACCAAACCATTAATTTCAACGTCGGCCTTAATATCAACAGGAAACGTTGCGCGCATTGTTGGGTTAGGGTGTTCAAAATGCAGTTGAGGCCCCTCAATGAGCGAATTATCATTCGCTATCATTTTGTCCATATCCATATTATTACTTTGTGCGAATGGTATGAAAAATAGGGCGAAAAATCCGATAAGTAATAATATAAGTGATAATTTCAACCATTTATTACGACGCTTTTTACGCTGTTGTCGGTAATAATAGGAGTCTTGATAATCTACAAATTTTAGGCTTTTTTTAGAAGAGAACATGCTTTGCTCTTGTTTTTATGTGGTGTGGGTATTTAAACAAAGCATTGAGTGTTAGTGCGGGCAGTATAAGGGCGAAGTACTGACAAAATATGTTTAAAATATGGCATATAAGGTTTTTGTTGCACGTGAGCAACACCAAGCGTATAAATTGGCTAAGTACGGGGCGAAATTTAAGCGCTAATGATTACCTATCAATAAATATTGATAAAAAATTACAGAATTCTTACAATTTACTCACAATTTTTATATTGCCTAATTGACTGTTTAGTATTAATTTTACCGCTTAGCTAATGAAGAGTAGGAGTGGTTAATTAAGTGTTATCATATCCTCAACAATTTAGGGTTACTTGAAAGACTTTATGCTTAAAAATTTATCAATAAAAATTTGTCTTATGTTTTCAGTAGCAATGCTTGTTGGCTGCACATCTATAGGAATTAGTGACTTATTTTTTGGTTACAGTCAGCAAATGCAACCTTCTCGTTTAGCCCAGTTAAAAGGTGAGTTTGTTACAGCAGAAACATCGATTGTATCTGTTAATAAGAATCATAATAATTATGGCTTGAGTCAATTAGAGAAAGCACGCTTGCAGTTCCTTGCTAATAATTGGGTAGCGAGTCAAAAGAGTTTTGAAATAGCCTACCAGCAGGTTCAGGCACAAGAGCAAGCGGCAAAAATACAAATAAGTAATGGGCTTCAAAAGGTCAGTGCAGTGGTGACTAATGATAATGCTATTGGGTATGAAATTCCTTCATACGAACAAGGTATGCTGCATTCTTATCAAGCTTTGAATTATTTATATCAAGGGCGGTTAGAAGGCGCTTTAGTCGAAGTTCGGCGTGCTAATTTAGTTCAAGAAAGTGCGCTAAAAACAAACCAAGCCGAACTTTACAAAGCTCAAGAAGCTATGGCTGATAAAGGTCTTAACGCAAATGAATTAAACAAAAATTATCCATCAATGGCTGGCTTAATTGGAGAGGTTAAAAATAGTTTTCAAAATGCTTTTACTTTTTATCTCTCAGGTTTGCTGTACGAAGCAGGTAAACAGTCTAATGATGCGTATATTGATTACAAACGGGCAATAGAAATATATCCAAATAATACTTATTTGCAACAAGATGTACTGCGCTTGGCAAAAAAATTAGGCATGCATGAAGATTATACGCGCTTTGAACAGAAATTCGGACCGTACCAAGCGGTAAATCAAGAAAACTCAGGTCAAATAGTCGTTATTTTTGAACAAGGTATTGTCAGCGCAAAGCAGGAAGCCAGTTTGAATTTACCTGTTTTTAATACTCGCGCCGATTTTAAATTTTTTACTTTTGCTTTACCCGTATATCGGGGCAGTTTATCAACATTAATGCCACTGAATATTCGTCTTGATGAGAAAAGTTATTTATCACAAGAAATTGTTAGACTTCAGTCCTTAGCGAGTAAAGATTTGCAAGAAAAATTACCAGGATTAGTGACAAGACAAGCGATCCGTTTAGTTGCCAAAGAACAAATACGTCATAATTTGAGTAAGTCTGGAGGGGATGTAGGTAATATTTTAGCAAGCCTTTATAATATAGCATCGGAAAAAGCAGACACGCGAAGTTGGTCTAGCTTACCTGACAATGTACAAATAATGAGAATAAATAATATTGAGGCAGGGCATAAGACATTAGTAATTTCGTTTGCAGGTAAAAAAGAAGTGATTAATGTTGAGGTTACGAAGAATAAAACCACTTTAATTAATTTTACCGCAATAGGCGATTACACCGGTTATCAAACTATAAATATGTAAGGAAAAAAGTATGAAAAATTTCATTAGTCTTTCAGCGGTTATTATTATCAGTTCGCTTATTTTATTTGGCTGTGCAATGCCTATAACATCAGGGACAGGCACCAGTGAGATGACACAAGGTGATGACTTTTCAAAGCATTTAGAAGTACATAATCCTAAATTGGGGCAACAACTAACAATTTCCGATGTTAAGTCTAGAAAGACTAACGGCTTACTAGAGGTTAATGTAGAACTTAAAAGTACTTATAAAAAGTCACTGAAATTGCAATATCATTTTAATTGGTTTGATGTGCAAGGTTTTGTTGTAGAATCACGAAAAACACCGTGGAAGCCAGTTGAATTACATGGTTTTCAGTCGACAAGCCTAAAAGGACTCGCACCAAATGATCAAGTTGCTTCATTTACTGTCTATGTGAGAGAGGTTCCTGAAAAGGCATACCGATACTAAAAATTCAAAATTATTACGTTATTTATTAAGGAAGTAAAATGAAAAAATTAATTATTGCTACGACTGTTGGCTTAGCTATTACGATGGTTGCTGGTTGTGCACAAAAATCGGTTGTTCGCTATGGTGATGCTACGGCTGTTGAAACAACAGACATTAACTTTGGCTCTACCGATTTACAAAAAGTAGCAGGAGATATGACAGACTCTCTATTACTATCGCCTGTTGTTGGTACGTTAACGCAAAATAAACGACCAATAATGTTTGTTGAGCGTATTAAAAATAAAACGAGCGAGCACATCGATACAGAGTCAATAACTGATTCTATTTCAACTAAATTGTTACGTTCAGGGAAATTTCGTTTTGTTGATATGGGTCGGGTAGAAGCCGCTCGTGAACAAATCAAATTTCAACAAGACAGTGGTATGGTTGACACGAGCAAAGCCGTGCAGTTTGGTAAGCAAATAGGTGCTGAATATATGCTCTATGGCAATTTATCGAGCATTGTTAAATCTAACAAAGACAAATCTGATGTTTATTATAAATTCACTCTACGTTTAATGGATTTAGAGAGCGGACTTGTTGAATGGGCTGATGAAACTGAAATACGTAAAACTAAAGCGAAAGAATCGGTAGGTTGGTAACACCACCGTTAATCATTTAAGGAGGATATTATGAAAACAATTCTATTATCTTGTTTATGTCTATTGACTGTTTTATTAAGTTTACCAGCGAATGCTGATTATGACAGGAACAAAGCGGTTCCTGTTGAAAAAGTCTTGTTTGGGACCGTTCAATCAGTAAGAAATATTACTGAAGAAGAGCTCATAGAAGATAAAAATAAGGGGTGGAAAGTTTTTGGTGGCGCACTTGTTGGTGGCGCGATTGGAAATCAATTCGGTAGCGGCAGTGGACGAGACGTTGCAACAGTTCTTGGTGCCTTGTTAGGGGGGTCTATTAGTCATAATAAAAATCCTCAATATCAACGCAAGACCCTTCATTTAGTCGAATTAATGATAAAAACAGAGGAAGGTAAGTTGTTTATGGTTGTGCAATACTTAGACTCAAAAATGATTTTCCAACGTAACGATGCTATTCGACTTATCTATCTGGAAAACGGTTCGGTAAGACTTGATAAGCAAATGTAGAGAGTTTACAGACGAGTAGGGATTAACTTAATGCCTACTCGTTTGCTCTTTTAAATAATGACGACTTCGATATCTCGATCAATATATTGTTCAATATACAATTGTGCAATATCGGTATTGCCGAACAGCTCCCTGATTTTTCTATAAGCACAAAACTTTTGTTTTGCGAGTCGTGGATCTTTGCTTTTAATAAGAAATATCCATGTTTTGACCAGTGAAGGAGGGATTCTTCTCATATTATTACTCCATCAATAACATTTGACTAAGTATAGATAATAGAGGTAAAAAGGCTAAATTTTATTTTGTTATAATCAGAATATAAAATATTTATCGATTACTTTTAACGTGAAGATAAATTGTGCTTTAAGCTGAATTTAGTTATCAAACCGCTAGATATTATTATGTAGCGGCTATTTGGGCTTTAAGACTGTCCGTTAGTTTTAGTGCTGAATTCCTCGTTTATTATCTCGCCAGCTTTGTTGTAAACCGAAGGTTTTCATTGCTTGTTCAATATTAAATTTTTCAACCATTTCTACCACCTGCTCTGCGGTTTGGCGTTGCCATTGAATTTCGTCAAGGTTAGCAATACCTAAAATAGTTGCGCCCATAATGGCTGAGTTTATTTTCAACTGCTGCTGGTCTACTTTGTCAAAGGTGTCTGATTGTGCATGATAGTTTGAAGCATAATTAGCATTGGCTTGGTTAGCGACTAAATTTGCAATACCTTGCATCATAAAATCATAATTATCAGTACCAACAACTGGATCGATAACTTGGCTGAATGGACCTAATTCAGCAACTGGATGTAAGACACTGTCAACAGATGCTTTGATTTCTTCCCGACCATTAATAAAAAAGCCTGAAATAGCCCCCGTACCAATATCTATGGTGGCAGCTAAAACATGATTATCTAACTCATCTATGTGTGTTTGCGTATACCCCCACGAACCGTACATACCTTGTTCTTCACCATTAAAGAGTACAAAGCGAATGGTGCGTTTAGGTACAATACCCAGTTTTTTGATTTGACGTGCAAGGTCAATGACTAAACTCACATTTGCGCCATTATCTAATGCGCCGGTCCCTAAATCAAAAGAATCTATATGCGCTCCTATCAAGACTATTTGTTCTGGGAAGGTGTCACCTGTTATTTCAGCGACAACATTATTAGCTTGATAAGATTTTTCACCTAATATATTTATCTGCGCCGTTAACTTAAGTGATTCGCCTGAATTGATTAAACGCTGAGTACGTTGAGCACTTTCTCTTTCCATCACAACAATAGGTAACTTGTTATCAACCCCAGAGCTTGGTAAGTGTCTATATAATAGGTTTTTTGGCCGTGAAGACATATAAATAATACCTGTGGCCTCTACAGCTAACGCTCTTTCTTCAATCGTTACGGCATTGGTATACTCTTGAAAAAGGCCATTAATGCCAATTTTATCATCCAAGATGTCGGTTTCAATAAGGAGCCATTTGTCTTTGAGATAAAGGTCGGTATTTACTTTTTCAAAATCAGACTCTGTGCCTTTATTTAGGTTAACAATTATTGCCGTAAGGCCTCGATAATGTGTCTTTTTAGTGAACGGCATAGCAACTATGCGTGGTGAAAAATTTATTTGGCGATTAAAAACTTTAGCACTAATCGTTTTCTCTGACCAAGCTCTCGGCATTGTGAAGGGCTCTTTTTTTGCTGTTACACCGGCTTCATGAAATTTTTTCAACGCCCAGTTAACCGATTTTTTATTTGCCTGTGTGCCTGTTAAGCGGCCACCAATTTCATCAGTGAGTTGTTTTAAGTCACTAATAATCGGTGTAGGTGCTTTCAATGTGGTAATTAAGTTTTCAATGTCACTATTAAAAATCGACGTTGCGTAAGCCGCATTAATCAACAATGTAGGAATAAGCAGTAAAGGAATAATTTTTTTCATAGGATTTTCTTATAATTTTTACCTATACATAACGCTTGATGAATAATCAGTCAAGTTTGTTTTAGGTTTTACACGTATTTTCATATAAAGATTCAACTAATATGTCAGGAATTTGTTAGGTAGTACATGCATTTTTATCATTGACGTGACCACTTTTTTAGAGGGGGATTTATAGTAATAGTGACTTTAATCTATTGTTATATTGTGACTTTATTTGATAAGGCAGTTTTACATAATATGTACAGACTAAAACTAATAAAAGCGCTCGAAAGCGCTTTTATTAGTTTTTTGTTAAATGTTCATATTTTATGAAATCACTTGATGCCCAGCATTGAACATCTTTACGTTCGTTTAGCTGTGCTTTCATTATCATAACGATAACTTTCATTGGCTTGGTGTCTTCATCATCAGTTTGTCGAACTAATGACGTTGTAATTAATCTGTTTTACTTAAGACACCATGATATTTTTACTTAAATACCTAAATACCTAAATACCTAAATACCTAAATCTTATTGAGGAAACCTTTCTTAAAAAGTTATTTTATTGCATCGAAGTCGCACCTATCATGTTAGCGTATACCCGTATTAATCCCTTGGTTATAACTGCCTGTTAGGTTCAAACCAGAAAATGCAGCGTAACCATTGATCATTATATAATAAGTGCCACTACCATTACTGAGGCTACATGATTCGTTATTACCGCTAATATAGGGGCGACAATCATAGCTTGATGAAGTTGGTTTACTGGCATACTTTACAAACAGGTCTGCGTCACCACTGCCACCATTAATCGTAAATTTAATATTAGTAGCACCTGCAGGTACTTCCATGGTGTATTCCAAATTTTCATACCTTGCACCACTTAAATTTGTTTTGGGGATATTATTTTGTAACACATTAGTATTATCTGGTGGGATTGTTGATGTATCGTAACTTGGTAGTAGACTGACGTTACTGATTTGATTCCATGCTAATACCATTACGTGATAAGTGCCCGTTTCTATAGCTGTTATATCGCAGGTTTCATTACTCGTTGAACTCGTGCCCTTGCAATCGTAAATCGATGAAGTGGGCTCAGCGCCAAATCTAATATACAAATCAGCATCGCCACTGCCCCCAGTTGTCTGAAAATTTAATGACGAAGCGTCAGCAGGTACTTCAAAGGTGAACCTAGTTTGCTCTTTTGATGCGGCGTTAACCTTAACCGCAATGTTGTTCTCTAATGCTGAGTCATTTGGTGGTATAACAACGTCGCCGCTTTTAGCCAGTTCGCCAACAAAAGTAGCAGAAAGGCGTGCAAACTTTAATGCATGGGCTGAGTTAAAGCTACTGTCATTAGCGGTATGTATACTGCTGTTAATATCTGACATAGTAGATTCAAATGGCATCGAGGCAGGGTAGCCTTGGTTGTGCCACGAAGCATGATCTGAACAACCATAGCCACATTGGTCGAAGCCATAACTAATATCAGACAAATAGGTATCGATGAGCTGAGTCATAAAGGTATTTTGGGCACCATTTGTGTAATCGGTCATAAAAACAATGTCTTTATTAGCGGTACCTTTGTAGCCCACCATGTCAAATTGTGCGACACCGACAATATTCAATCCTTGGTTTTTATAGTCTTGAGCAATAGCTTTTGACCCTCTCAAACCGACTTCTTCAGCAGCATAACCGATAAACTTGATTGTGCGTTTTGGTTTAAAACCACTCGCTATAATTGCGCGTAAGGTCTCGGTAACCACAGCAATACCTGAGGCATTATCATCGGCTCCCGGTGCACGACTCGTACTTGGGTTAGACAAGTTTATCGAGTCTAAATGTCCACCTATGATGACGATTTCGTTGCTATTTGACGTGCCAGTGATTGTTGCAATAACAGAAGGTTGCTGAAAAGTATGATTGTACAACTCAACAGAAATATCACTACGTTGACTACTTATTGAAGCCCAATGGCTTTTTAACCAATTAGCCGACTGTACACCTGTTGAACTCGTATAATAACGATTATTGTAGTTGCTGAGGGTATTAACGGTAGCTGTTAAGTTTGATGAAGATAATTGATCTAATAAGGAATTTACGCCCGTCGGATTATCAATAGTGTAACTAGTCACTACTTGCGGAGCTAATGCGATGTTTGTTGTGTATTGTTGAGCGGCTTCTAGTGATTCATGAAATATATATCCGCCACAGCGTTTAAAGTTATCATGCATGAATTCGCTTAAGTTATTTAATTGAGCTTCATCAATACTGACAATATTAATAGCATGGTTATGTGTAAGTGTTGTTGGTGTTTCTGAAATATTAAGCACTGACTGTTTAGGTTGAATATTTGTCAGATTGAATTGTTTACTGTAACTCTTATTAATCATAGTTACCGCATCGTTGCCAATGGAAATCCAAACTTTTTTATCATTATCTAGCGGATTTATATTAAGATCTATATTGTTATTTTCAAGTGTCGAAGCGGTACTCATTCCACTGAGTAAACTAAGCACAAGTAGGTTATTAGCTATCTTGTTCATGCATTTCTCTTTTAATTGTTTATTATTTTTTTGAAAAATACCTTTTAGTACTCCATCTTGATTACCGTTACTTTTAGCGATTATCATAAAGCAGCAAAGCTGAATTTTAACGAAATAAAACTGTCGCGGTAAAAAAGGGAGTGGGCAAACATTGCTGAGTAAGCCTCTATAAGAAAAGGTATAGTTTGTTGGAAATAAAAAGAGGGGCTTCGCCCCTCAATATTTTTATATAAGCATTAATTCGCTTTGATATTTAATGTTATATTTGACGAGGCGTTGTATCCTCTAACATCAAAATACCATGCACCTGCAGCAGGGCTGGTAAAATTACATACTTCTTCATTACCATTTTTGTATGGACGACAATCGTAATTCGAGGTCGTTGACTGAGCACCTTCTCTTACGTAAAGATCTGCATCTCCTGTTCCACCAGAAATAGTGACTGTCAAGTTAGAATATCCACTGGCTAAGTTTTCAGTAAATCTTTCCCAAGCACCCGAATTAATTGCATTAATATTGTAAGTAATATCAATTGGGTCGCCTGGGTTAGTACCACCATCTTCAACAAAGCTACCAGTTAAAGAAGTACCACTGATCGCATTCCAAGCTTCAACCATGACATGATAGGTGCCAGTTTGTGCTGATGAAATATCACAGGTTTCATTACTTGACGAACTGGTACTTTTACAGTCATAAGTTGATAATGTAGGTTTAGAACCAAATTTAACATACAGGTCAGCATCACCGTTCGAGCCACTCGTAACAAAGTTCAAATCGGTTGCTCCAGCAGGTACTACTAAGGTATAAAAAAGTTGATCTTTTGCACTACCAGACAGCCCCGTTTCTGCAACACCATTGGTTAAAACACCATCAGTTGGTGGTACGCCACAGTTACTTGAACTTGCATCAGAATTAACGCCAACTGACGCTAACGCAGATTTTACATCCGCCGTGCTGTAGCCTAAATCACAAGCTGCATCGATTGCGCCGTCACCGGCAGAATCCCAATTAGTATTCGATGTCCAATAAAATTTGTTAGCATTAGTCATCACCTCAAATGCCTTGCGAGTATTCCATCCCGTTTTATTTGCTAACAAATAGAATGCTTTGTTAAAAACACCTGAGCTATGATGAACATCCATTCCTGACGAATAATCTGACTGATTACCTATAGATCGGCCATCGAGGGTTGGATCATCCATGTATCGCAAAGCACCGTTACCTTTAAATATCTGTTCACCTACTTTCCAATCATTCGTTCCTGTCATAAAGTATTCTGCTGCTTCACCTGCCATATCTGAAAAGGCTTCATTTAAGCCTCCAGATTTGCCCGAATAAACAAGCCCGGAATTTTGCTCGGTATAGCCATGAGACACCTCATGCGCAGAAACATCTAAGCTAACCAATGGATAAAAGGTATTTTGACCATCACCAAAAGTCATTGCTGTACCATCCCAAAAAGCATTTTCGTAATTATTTGAATAATGCACTCGCATCTGCAGTTGAAAAGTTAAGGGAGGCTCGCCAAACCAATCATTGTACATATTATAAATAACGTTACCGAAGTAATGAGCATCATTAAGCGGTGAATAAGCGCCGTTAATTTCTTTGGTGGTATTTTCTGGGCAAGTATAACTAAAGGCATTTGAACCACTAGTGCCATTATTCAAATTAATCGTTTTTACATTGCTATTAATCATCGTACAGGTAGAACCTGACTGGCTTACATCTAAGTAACCAAAGTCTGTACCGTATTGATACTTACCTGTTTTAGCATTACCGCCAGGGCCAGTGCCATCGGCAGTTTGTAAATTATCTAAATGCAGTAGTACCTCACCAGTATGGGCATCGATAATATAATAAGGTCGAGCAGGCGTTTCTCCATATTGAACAAAACTCACTTCATATACGAGTTTAGCGGTGTCGTTCTCGTCTTGCCAAATAGATAATGAAGAAGTTTCATTCAATGTCGTTACTGGGCTTGCTGAGAGAAAACCCCCAAAACTTATTCCTTTAGTGCGCAGTAAAGCCTCTTTAGCGGTAAAGGTCGGAGTTACATCCTTAATATCAGCATCTATATTGTTCAGTACAGAGCCATGTGCATGTTTAAAGCTACTATCACTTTTTTGAGAGATAACAGCGTCATCATTAATTACGGGTATTCCCTGGTAAAACTGTTGATAGCGGGTTGTACTATCACCATTATCTAAAGTGAAATTACCTTTAACTTGTAGTGTATTACTGTCAGATAACCCCAGAAGTTGCGCAGGAGCGTTATTTAAAAGACTTGATGTATTTTGAGATAATGCTGAAATAGTTGCATTATCTCCGTTTAATAGCTTTCTTTCAGCCGCGTCTACACTGAACGTGCTTATTAAAGTAATAGACAATGCACTTAAAATAAACGTTTTATTATTTTTCATTTTTATACCTTTTATTATTTTGTTTAACTGCATACAAGGGTATGCACCGTTAGAGGTAGATGTCTGTAGACCCTTAATAAACCAAGAGATGGCCGTCCAGTAGCCACATTCTTTTGGTATACAAACAACGTATTAATCGTAAAACCGCCTTCTATTATTCTCATTCTATAAAAGCATTGAATCAGTTCGATTCGTTTCTTTATTTTACGAAACACAATGTAACAAAATACAAGTAATTGTTACAATCGTGTTGCATAATTGTTAAAGTTAGGCGTTATTTTTGAGAATGCAAGTTTTATAAAAAGTATTAATTTTAGAATGAAGAAATAGACAGAGATGGTAATAATTAGTGAGGGTAGATATACAGTTCGACGTTTATTTGTAAAATCAATGATGAAAAACGCTTTCTTTAAGGAGAAAAAAGTGTTGTTAAAAGTTTACAAATACCTCAAAGGTAACAATTTTTTTTAACATCTTTAATACTAATTTTAAACATTTAGCCCTAGTGTAAGTTTGTTCAGTTTAACTTAAGTTACTTGTAGTTGAGGATATTACGACGTTGTACTTAGGTGATGAGTTTAAGGAATGAGCTGAATAATTATAAAAATAATATAATTAATTAAAGGATAATATAATGATAAAAACATCTCCAATAGCAAGAGCTATCCAATATGCATTACTTGCTGGTGTCTCTAGTTCCATGCTCTCAATGCCTGTTTATGCTGAGGAAGTCGGTGCAGAAAAAGAAGTTGAGCGAATTTCTGTTACGGGCTCTCGTCTTAAAAAAGCAGAGTTCTCAAACGCTTCACCTATTCATGTGATCACTGCTGAAGACGCAATGAAGGCGGGCGTTAGAACCGTTGCCGATTTATTACAAAATACTTCGATGGCAAATGGCCAACAATTCGATGGTTCATATAACTCTAATTCTGGTGGGTCTAATGCCTCAGAGGCTCCTCCAAGTGGAGGTGTGGGTTCCTCTAATGTTGGTTTACGTGGTTTAGGCCCCGAGCGTACCCTTATTCTTATTAATGGCAGACGGTTAGGTTCTTCAGGTGTCCGTGGCGCACCATCGCAACCAGATTTAAGTCTAATACCGGTAAATATGGTGCAGAGAATTGAAGTGATCACAGAAGGTGCTTCGTCTATTTACGGTGCTGATGCTGTTGCGGGTGTTATTAATATTATTCTTAAAGAAAGTTATGATGGCTTTGAAGTCTCTGCGAACATTTCTGACACGGAACATGGTGGTGGTGCGACAAAAGATTTCTCATTTATTACGGGTTTTGAAGGTGACAAATCAAAATTCACCCTTTCTGCGTCTTATTATGAGCGCGACCGTATCGCAGTAAAAGACCGAACGAGTTGTATCCGTAAAATATTTGAAGACGATACAGGAAAGAGAACTTCGGTTTGTTCAAGCCGCTTTTGGGATAATTCTATTTTAGATATCACCGGTTATAATGCTGATGATCCAAACGCGCCACCAATGACATATCCTCATCCATCTGGGATTGGTTTCTTTACCACACCTGGCTCTTCAGATATTGGTATTCCAGGTTTTAGTTCAGCTTTTGGCCTACCTATTCCTAATGATCCTAACGTTGATATTACGAGTTCAGATCAATTTAATCGTCGGATTTATTCTCCTGCTCACTCTGATGCCGTCGATCGTATGGAAGCTGATTTAATACAGCCTGTTACCCGTTTTACAGTTGCAGCCAACGGTAGTTATTCGCCTAACTTTTTTGGCGGAGATGAAGAAATATTTTATGAAGCTTATTATTTTCATCGTAACTTGACGAGCTTAGCCTCTACTGAACAAATTTATCCAACGATTGCTGCTAACATTCCACATGAAGATGCCAATGGTAATTTAGTGACCAATCCCGATGGCTCTTTAAATTTAGTTGATAACCCGTTAAATCCATTTCCAGACTATGATGTTTCTCACATCATGACTTTAGAAGATTTACCTCAAAAACGTGAAGTAGAATTAAATCACTTTCGCTTCGTCACCGGTTTTCGTGGTGACTTCACCAGTGATTGGCTAGCGAATAAAGGTTGGACATATGAAGTGTTTGCTTCATACGATCGTGGTGTTGGTGACCAAACACAACCGGTAATGAATGAAACTAATTTAGCACTTACTTTAGGAACCTTACGTTTAGATAATACCGGTAATCCTATTTGTGGCATCAGTGCTCCTGCAGGTATTGGTTTTATTACTGCGAATGAATGTGTACCCGTAGATTTTTTTGCTGAATCTATTTTTAATGGCGGTAGCTATGGTGGCGGTACTTTTGCGACTCAAGCTGAAAAAGATTTTTTAATTGGTACTCGTATTAACACCACAACGGTTGAACAATCGATGTTCTCGGGGTTTGTAACGGGTGACTTATTTGAATTTGAACGTGGTGGCGCTGCAACTGTTGCAATGGGCCTCGAATTTAGAAAAGATAGCATTGATTCAGCAGGCGATATGTTAGGTTCAACAGGATTAGTTGCTGCGGAAAATCCATTAACAGAAGGGGCAACCATAGGTTCTCGTGATGTGAGTGATGTGTTTGCAGAAATTTCATTACCTATTGCTGTTGATCAAAGCTGGGCAAATTTATTTGAAGTTGAAGCAGCACTTCGCTATACCGATGAATCCAACTTTGGTAGTGAATTAACGCAACGAGCGCGTGTAACTTATAAACCTTCTGAAGCGTTATTATTTAGTACCTCATATGGCACATCATTTCGTGCACCAAACTTACGAGAACAATTTCTTGCTAACCAGTTTGGTGGTGTAAGTGGTAGTGCTGATCCTTGTATGGTCTCAGAATCATTAACCACCAATAGCCAATATGATCCAGCTAAAGAAAACCGTTCACAAACTATTTTAGATAACTGTGATGCACAAGGAGCCGATTACACACAAATAGGCTTGAGCGGTGTACCTAGTATTCCAACCTCTTCAAGCGGTAATGCTCAAGACTTAAAGCCTGAAACATCAGAAAATATTACGGCAACATTTAAATGGACACCGGTATTTGAAGGTGATTATGAGTTTAATTTTGGTGTCACCTATTTTAGTTTAGTTGTTGAAGATACTATCCGTACGATTAGTGCGGCGACTATTTTAAAACGTTGTTTTGACTCTCCTAATATGGCAAGCCCGTTTTGTTCTCGTATTTCGCGCAACAGTGGCAATGCAGCAGTCATTAACTTCCCAAATTTAATTGATACTTCTTTTATTAACATTGGCGAGGAGACGTCAAAAGGTGTTGATGTTAACACCCGTTTTGTGACTAATTTTGGCCAGGTTAGAATGACATGGGACAACCAGTATACGTTACAAACAGAACGTGAAGTGACCATATTCAAAGGCGAATCATCAGAAGACTTGTTAGAAGACTTTGGTACGCCAGAGCATCGCTTGGTTTCATCTTTGAACTTTTCAATGGACGAATGGAACTGGATGATTATGGCAAACTACATGTCTGGCACGCATTCAGCTGATGATGTGAGTGATACGGCTAAATGTGATGAGTATATTAAAAATGAAGATTTGGCGGGTAAGCCACAAACCGTTCCGGTTTGTTCAGCAGATAGTGCTGTTTATATCAACACATCATTGACCTATAAAGGTGAAGACTTTTTAGTAACCGCAGGTATAAAAAACGTATTTGATAAAGCACCTGAATTAGTTGACTTAACTGCTGGGTCGAATCGTGGCAACATGGTTACTTCATCAGGATATGACTTATACGGACGTGGCTTTTTCTTAAATGCCTCATATCGTTTTTAGTGATTAATGTGTTAATCAAATAGCAGCAAGGGCAATACAAATGTGTTGCCCTTTTTATTAAGACAATATTTACTCTAGTGGCAGAGACCGATAGAGTATTTAATTCACCAGTGTCTATATTTATTATCACTGTGAGCATGGTTAACCAGACTATTTGAGACAAGATGAACTTGCTGACTTTGTATTAAAATTCTAAATTTTTATAATGAGTTAAGGTACACTACCCTTCATGATAATGTGATAGAAAGGTTAGCTGCTTGCAAAAAATTATTATTTTTGGCAATTCCGGATCAGGTAAGTCTACGCTTGCTAATAAATTAGCTATAGATAAGGGGTTAGCACACTTAGATCTTGATACATTAGCTTGGTTAGCAACATCACCGCCTAAAAGAAAAAGTCTTCTAGATTCAACTCTTGAGATTGATGCATTTACACAACAGCATGAAAGTTGGGTAATTGAAGGTTGTTACAGTGACTTACTTGAGCAGCTTACTATTAATCGAGAAGGTGGATTATTAAAGGATAAAAAGAAAGCATTAGCTAATGAAATTATATTCTTAGATTTACCGATAGAAACATGCATTATCCATGCTAAAAATCGCCCCTGGGAACCTCATAAATATCCGTCTAAGCAAGATCAAGACAATAATTTACCCATGCTCATTGATTGGATTAAGGCTTATGAGACCCGAACAGATACTTTTTCAAAGCTCGCTCATCAAAAGTTGTACAATCGTTTTATGGGCAAGAAAACGATTATCCATAAACCTGACTAATTATTCACTCATCAGTTTTACAAAACGTTAAGATAAATTTATGAAATTTCGCATTCTCCACACCTCAGATTGGCATTTAGGTCAAAATTTTTACGGTAAAAGTCGGGCAAATGAACACCAAAAATTCTTGAACTGGCTACTAGAACAAGTCAGCGAGCATGCTATTGATGCGGTGATTGTTGCTGGCGATATTTTTGATACCGGTACACCACCAAGTTATGCCCGAGAAATGTATTTTGATTTTATTGTTAATATGCACAAAAAAAAATGTCAGTTAATCATCCTTGCTGGCAATCACGATTCAGTCGCTATGCTTGGTGAATCTAAACAATTGTTATCGCATTTATCTTGTCAGGTTATTACCAGTGCTAGCGATATCCTTGATAAGCAAATTATTACGCTAAATAATAAAAAAGGTCAGGCTGGGGCAGTGCTGTGCGCCATTCCATTTATTCGCCCCCGCGACATAATGACCAGTAGTGCAGGACAATCAGTAAAGGAAAAGCAACAATCGTTGCAGCAAGCTATCAGTGAACATTACCAAAATTTATACCAGCAAGCGCAAGATCTTGCGCAGTTAAGTCATGACGTTAAATTACCTATTATTGCGACCGGACATCTTACGACCGTTGGTGTAACAAGTAGTGAGTCTGTTCGCGATATTTATATCGGCACACTTGAAGCTTTTCCCGCTAATGCTTTCCCTAACGCGGACTACATTGCACTTGGCCACATTCATCGTAACCAACGCGTAGCTAAATCAGAGCATATTCGCTACAGCGGCTCGCCCATAGCATTGAGCTTTGATGAAGCAACTCAAACTAAAAAAGTGTTAATTGCAGAGTTTGAACAAGGAAAACTTAGTCAGGTTATTGAGCAAGATATTCCCTGTTTTCAACCCTTGTTAATGGTAAAAAGTAAATTAGAGCACCTTACCCAAGATATCAATGAGTTAGTTGATACGCTAAATAATTCAGAAAAATTGTTAGAAAAAGATCAAAAGATTTGGCTTGATATTGAAATTAACAGTGCAGAATATTTACAAGACTTAACACCTCGTATTGAGGCACTGGTTAAAGAATTACCTGTTGAAGTCTTACTGGTGCGGCGCAGTAAAAAGTCGAGGCAATCAATGCCAGAGAGCCAAAAAAAAATCACCTTGAACGAATTGTCTTTAAGTGAGGTCTTTACCACGCGATTACTTCAAGAAAATTGGCAAACTGACCTCGAAGTAAATCAAAAGATTCGACTTGAAAAAATGTTTGCACAAACGTTAGAGCAAGTTCAAGAACAAAATACAGCCAGTGAAAATCACGTTGAAAAAACGCAAATTGCAGGTGAAACTAAGTGAGAATATTAAGTTTAAGATTTGAAAACATAAACTCACTCAAAGGAGCCTGGAAAATTGATTTTAGCCAAGCCCCTTTTGATAATAGCGGCTTATTTGCTATTACTGGGCCAACAGGTGCAGGGAAAACCACGATATTAGATGCTATTTGTTTAGCACTTTATCATCAAACGCCACGCTTAAATATTTCAGACAAACAAAATCAATTAATGACCCGTCATACGGCTAATTGCTTAGCTGAAGTTGAATTTGAAGTAAAAGGCAAAGCCTACCGAGCCTTTTGGAGTCAAAGACGCGCTAAAAATAGTGTTGAAGGAAATCTGCAAAAGCCAATTGCTGAACTTGCAGAAATATCTACATCCTTAGAAGGTGACGATCAAATATTAGCGACTAAAGTGTCACAAGTACGCTTAGAAATAGCGCGTTTAACAGGCTTAGATTTTTCGCGTTTTACTAAGTCGATGATGTTATCGCAAGGTGAGTTTGCTGCTTTTTTGAATGCGCCCAGTAATGAACGAGCAGAGTTATTAGAAGAATTAACGGGTACTGAGATATACGGACAAGTTTCACAGCAAGTTTATCAGAACCATAAAAATGCCAGTAACGATTTAAAAATATTGCAAGCGCAAAGCCAAGGAACGGTCGTTTTATCAGCAGAAGAAATAACGTCGCTTACGCTTGAACTTGAACATCTTACCCAGAATGAAAAACACTTAGCTTTAACCTGTGAACTGTGGCAAAAAGCGCAAAGTTGGCAACAAAAATCCCTTGAGAACCAAGAAAAAATTAACGCTATTCAAAGTAAACTGCAGCACGAAGCGCAAAAAGAAGTTGACGCGAAAGATGATTTAACAAAATTAGCGTTATCAAAACCTGCTGAAAAATTAAGGCCTATTTTTGAGCAACAAGAAAATAAAAAACAGAGACAAAAACAATTAATTATTAGCAATAATGAACTGCTTACTACCTGTAAAAATGTTGAAAAGGACACCATTATAGCGCAACAAGCTTTCGAAGCATTAACGACAGAACAGGGGGCTAAACAATTAGCTGATCAAGCACTTGAAAACTTGATTATTGATAAAGTGATCCCTCTTGATAACCAAATAGACTATCTATCTAAGCAAGAAAAAGAATTAGCTAATAAACTCATCGTGTTAATAGATGTTCAGCACTTATCAAAAAATAATTGCGAAAATCTTGTTAAAAATCAAGAACAACAGCAAAGGAAATTTACTGAAAACGAACAATTTATCAGTAATAATCAGCTGTTAAAAACCTTACCAGAAAAATTACCTTTATGGCAAAGCCAATATCAGCAATTAGCGCTTACAGAACATGAACTACAACAGCTTTTTGCTGACCAAGAAGGCTTACATTCACAACAGCAAGCACTTGAACATCAACAAGAGAGTCAGCAAAAATTATTGCACAATCATCAGCAACGTAATGATGAACTGCTTATACAAGTTGAGTACCATCAACAAGAAAAAATCAAAATTTTAGCGAATACGTCACTGATTAATGAACAAGTATTACATGACAGATTACAAGAACTTCAAGGACAAATAGCACCACAAATTACGGTAGTTGAAAATGCCCGTCGTTTTGCCCTTTTGGCTAATGAAGTGGTAAATATTCAAGCTGTTATCGCTGAGCAAAGCTTAAAATACAAGGACGTTTCAGAGCAGATCATTGCCTTGCGCTCACAATACCGAGATGTGCAGTTAACACGTGATGACGTGGTAAAAATTTTAGCGCAACAAAAAACTATTATGTCGTTAAGTCAGCATCGAAGTAACCTACAGCACGAGCAAGCGTGCCCATTGTGTGGTTCAGTTGAACATCCGGCTATTGATGAATATATAAAGTTAGACCGTGAAGAGTCTTCAGAGCACCAACAAAGGTTTGAGCAATTAACAGGACAATTACAACAACTCGAACACCAAGGCAAGGCGCAAGCAGAGACACAAGCACAGTTAAGGGCTGAGCTTGATGTCGCTCATAAAGTGCAACAGGAAAAAACAAAAGAGCAGCAAGGCTTATTAAGCCAATGGCCCTCAAAAGCACAGCCGCTTGGTTTAGATTGTTCGTTAGCTGATTTATCCTTTATCGAGGTTTTTATTGCAGAACGAGAGCAGTTGCTCGATAACCTGAACAAAACCAATGTAGCACTAAAACAAGCTGAGCAACGTTTTCAGCAATACCAGCAACAGCTAGCACACGTTGAAAAAGAGCAGTCAACGATACAAAATCAAGTTGTGCTCTTAGCGAATAATCTAGAAAACATTCAAAAAAGTTTACAACAATTAGCCACTCTTTTAGCAAAAAAAGAACAAAGTAAAGCTGAAACCTTTGCAGATTTTAAAGCAAGTATTACCTTGGTAGAGCAGCAAATCAACATTGAAAATACAAAGATTTCAGCGACGCCGCTCTTCAGTGATAACAATGGATCTTTGCCGAGTCAGGATGTTTTTTCTAGCTGGTTTATTGAAAAAAACAAACAAGTGAAACACTACCAGTTTACGGTTCAACAACAAGAGCAACATTTTCAGGGGTTAACTGACTTAAAACAGCAATGGGTGGTTGCGCAAATACACGATAAGCAACTCAATGAAGACTATGGCGATGTTAGTCAGGCGCAACAGCAATTTATTATTGAACTCAAGCAAGCGCAACAGCAACGCTTGAGTCTTTTTGAAAATAAAAGTACTAGTCAAGTGAGAGCCGACATCGCTTTAAAGCGAAAAGCCACCGAGGATAAACTTAAAGACTTACAACAAACTTTTCAGCAAAGCATGGAAACACATCAACATCAGCAAGGACTTTTAAAGAGTGCTGAGCAACAGTTAAACCATATTAATGAAGAAGTTGATTCACTGAGTTTAGCGTGGAAAAACGCGTTAACACAGAGTGATTTTGCTTTAGAGAGTGATTTTATCAACGCTTTACTGCCGGTTGAAAAGCAACAGAAAATTCAACTATTTTTAGATACTATCACGAAAGAAAAACAATATTTACAAACATTACTTGAACAATATCAGCAACAACTGGGTACGTTGGCACTTGAACAAGCATCGATAGAAGAAGCTGGCATTACTGAGGTGAATGCGCAGGCAATTGCAGAGCAACTGTCAGCATGTAAAGAACAGCTAAAACAAGAACAGATAAAAATTGGCCAGCTAGGTCAAACATTAAAACATGACGAAATTCAGCGTGAGCAGCAACGAGGCTTATTTGAAAAAATAATTGAGCTACAAAAAGAGGTTGATGATTTAGCCCACTTAAATGGGTTGATTGGCTCAGCCGATGGCGCTAAATTTAGAAAGTTTGCTCAAGGGTTAACACTGGCACATTTGGTGTATTTAGCGAATCAACAGCTTGAACGCTTACATGCTCGTTATCAGCTAAAGTGTCAGCAATCAGAAGCACTAACGCTTGAAGTACTTGATACATGGCAAGCAGACAGCATACGCGATACTAAAACACTCTCGGGAGGTGAAAGCTTCTTGGTGAGCTTGGCATTGGCGTTAGCATTGTCTGATCTAGTGAGTGCGAAAACCAGTATTGATTCTCTTTTCCTTGATGAAGGCTTTGGTACACTTGATAACGATACGCTTGAAGTCGCACTTGATGCCTTAGACAGCTTAAACGCCAGTGGCAAAATGATCGGTGTTATTAGCCATGTTGATACACTAAAAGAACGTATACCCGTGCAAATAAAAGTCAAAAAACGAAGTGGTCTAGGAGTAAGCGAGTTAGAGAGTCAGTTTACATTTTCTACAGAAAAAGCATAATGAATAGCGTAGGTTGTCAATTCACCTACGCTATTGTTGTTTAACGTCTTAAGAGCCGCCACCTAGAGGTGGGGCTGTTTTAGCGGGGATGCTTTTAACGGATTGAGATAACGTTCTTTCTAAGTTTTTTACTTGCAGCAATAATTGCTTATTTTGTTCACTCAGTTGGGTCACTCTGCTTGCCAGCGATATTTGTTGTTTATCTCGACGTTGCGAATTTGACTCTATTGCTGATAATTCTAAAGATAACGTTTTAATTTGCTCTGTCAATTTTTCTGAATTCTTTAATTGTTCTTTTACCGCGTCAATCGAATATTCTGTCGCTACTTGTTTGTCATTTATTTCTTCAATAGTGGCTAACGTTGAGGTAACTTGTTTCCGCTGAGCTAACGATATATCGGTGAGTGACTTACTGTCTCTTTGTAATGCTTTTATTTGAGACTGGTTCTTTCGCCATGCAGAAGCCCAAAGTTTATCCATTTCATCCCATAGCTTATCACTTGTCTTGCCCAGTGTTTCTAACCTGACTTTCATCTCTATTGTAGATTCGCCCATTTCTTCACCCGTAGCTGAGAGTTGGCGCTCTAAGCCCATAATACGTTGCTCAGCTGAAGCGATAATGGCATGAGTTTTAATATCTTGTTGATAAATCCAATAGGCAGCAACACCTAATAATAAGTAGATCAAAAATGTGGAAAATTTCGAGAACGTTGATAATGATGTTGATACATTTTTCTGAGGCTTTTCTACTTTAGGTTTAGCCAAAGTGTTATCTACAGAACTTGGAGGCACTGCAGAATAAGTTCGGGTATTTTTAAACGCTTCAACCTGATCTTTATCAGGGGTAATACTTGGCATGTTGTGATCAATTTGCTTAGTCAAAATATTTTCCTGTTTGTACAATTTTTATCATTATTATTTTATCGGTTATTCTACACAATTATTTTTTGATGTATTCAAATTAATATGATTATTTTGAGTTGATTTAGGAATCTTTGCCATCCATGGCACCATGACATATCGTTCATCCTGAACATAAAAAACCGATAAGTAGGCTTATCGGTTTTATCTTTATTTAACTATAACCGTTAGTAACTTTCGTTATGAACACTCAATACTGCACGGCCTGATGGGTCAGCATTATTTTGAAAGCTTTCGTCCCAAGCTAATGCTTCTTGTGTACTACAAGCGACTGATTTACCGCCAATAACACAATCGGCTGCCGAAGAAAGTGGAAACTTATCTTCAAAAATAGCACGGTAGAAATAAGCTTCTTTGCTATCTGGTGTATTCACTGGGAATTTAAAACTAGCTGTTTCAAGCTGTTGATCAGTAACTTGAGACTCTACATGCGCTTTTAAACCGTCAATCCATGAATAACCAACGCCATCAGAAAACTGCTCTTTTTGACGCCACAAAATCTCTTTCGGTAAATAACCTTCAAAAGACTCACGTAAGATAGCTTTTTCCATTTTACCATTGCCACACATTTTGTCTTCAGGGTTGATGCGCATAGCAACATCCATAAAGTTTTTGTCTAAAAATGGTACACGGGCCTCAATGCCCCAAGCTGACATTGATTTATTGGCACGTAAACAATCAAACTTGTGCAATCTGTCGAGCTTACGGTTAAGCTCTTCATGAAATTCTTGGGCGTTTGGTGCTTTATGGAAATATAAATAACCACCAAAAAGTTCATCAGCACCTTCACCAGACAGCACCATTTTTATACCCATAGCTTTAATTTTTCGCGCCATTAAATACATAGGCGTCGACGCTCGAATAGTGGTTACATCATAGGTTTCTAAGTGGTATATAACTTCTTGAAGGGCATCAATGCCTTCTTGTTCAGTGAAAACAACACTGTGATGAATAGTACCAATACTATCTGCTACTGTTTTCGCAGCAATTAAGTCAGGAGAGCCTTCAAGACCACAGGCAAATGAATGAACTTTTGGCCACCAAGCTTCAGCTAAATCGTTATCTTCAATACGACGAGCAGCAAATTTTTGTGTGATCGCTGAAATTAACGACGAATCTAAACCACCTGACAATAAAACACCGTAGGGCACATCTGTCATTAAGTGACTCTTAACCGACTCTTCTAATGCTTCACGAATTTTTGTTTTGCTGGTGGTATTATCTTTAATCGCAGAATATTTTTGCCAGTTACGTTTATAGTATTGTTGTAACTCACCAACACGGCTGTCTAAAATATGCCCGGGAGGAAACTCACTGACTGTTTTACAAATAGGCATTAACGCTTTCATTTCAGAGGCAACATAAAAGTTACCGACTTCATCGTAACCGGTGTAAAGCGGGATGATACCCATATGGTCGCGGGCAATTAAGTAAGAGTTGTCGGTTTCATTGTATAAACAAAAAGCAAACATCCCTTGTAATTTGTCAACAAAATCAACGCCAAACTCTTCATAGAGTGGCAAAATAACTTCACAATCCGAGCCCGTTTGAAATTGGTAATCAATGGTTAGATTTGATGCGAGGGTTTTATGGTTATAAATTTCACCGTTTACGGCGAGAATGTTTTTCTTATTTTCGTTATATAAGGGTTGAGCACCATGCTCAGTATCAACAATGGACAAGCGTTCATGCACTAAAATAGCATGTTCACTGCTATAGATGCCTGACCAATCAGGACCACGGTGACGTAATAAACGAGAAAATTCTAAAGCTTTTGGACGAAGTGCATCTGCACCTGTTTTTATATCTAATATACCAAAGATCGAACACATTGAAGCGCTACTCCTTTAAATTATTAACAAATTGTGGGGTGACCTATAAACTAAATAGCTCATAGACGAGAGCCACTGTGCCAGTTATAAAAAATTTATCAAGTGCTATTTGTTCTTAACTACTTATAAAAGGTTATATGTCTAATTTTTGAGCATAAAAAAACGCTAGTGAGTAAACTCAATAGCGTTTGGTATATATTGGGCTATCGGTTAAATATTATTGGTCACATCAACCGAAAGCTTTATCATTTGGCCAGGTTGTAAATACTTTTTACGGTTTAAGCTGTTCCAGCGTTCAATGTCACGAATCGAGACATTGAACTTATCAGCAATACGTGCAAAAGAATCGCCACGTCTTACCTTATATCTGATGTTACGCATAATCGCCTGATCTGCAGGTCGATACGATTTCTCGTTTGCGAGGTTCGACTTAGTTACCTTAGCTTTTTGCCATATAACAAGTTTTTGTCCCAGCTTTAAAACATCTCGTGGTGCCATGCCGTTCCATTTTGCAATACTGCGACTGCTCACATTATATGCTTGTCCAATATCCCACAAGGTATCACCAGATTTAACAATATGCGTTGTTTTCTCTCCACTACGTTGACGATTTTTGGTCGTTGCTAATCGTTGCTTTTGCGAAAATACATAACTATCAAGTGACTGTGTTGCAACAGGAATTAATAAGTGCTTACCGGCACGAATTTGTGTCCCTTTGATATTATTAATTTGTTTAATTAATTTGATATCGGTATTAAATTTATGAGCAATTTCTCCTAAATTATCACCATTTTTAATTTTATAGCGCTGCCATGCTAAGCGATCTTTTTTCGGTAGTTCGGCGAGTTTTTTCTCAAAATTAGCCACTTTATGATTGGGGATTAATAAACGATGTGGACCATCTGGATCAGTAGCCCAACGATTAAAACCAGGGTTTAATCGTTGTAACTCAGCCAATGACAAATCGGCTAATTTAGCCGCTTTTGCTAAATCAAGCTGTGACTCTATATTAATGTTAGTGATTTGACTCTTATTTTCAATTTCATAAAGCTTGATATTAAAGTCGTCTGGGCGACTTATAACGTCAGCTAGGGCAAGTAACTTTGGAACGTAGGCTCTGGTTTCTCGCGGTAAATCTAAAGACCAAAAGTCGGTGGGTAAATTTTTACGCGCATTTTTTTTCATCGCACGCTTTACTCGGCCTTCACCAGAATTATAAGCGGCAAGGGCTAACAACCAGTCGCCATCAAAAAATTTATTTAAATATTTTAAGTATTTAATCGCTCCTTGGGTTGATGCAATAACATCGCGGCGTCCGTCATACCACCAGTTTTGCTTCATATCAAAACGTTTGCCGGTGCCTGGGACAAACTGCCACATACCTGAAGCACGACCATGAGAGTAAGCAAAGGGGTCAAAAGCACTTTCAACAATAGGTAAAAGTGCTATTTCTAATGGAATGTCATTTTTTTCAAGCTCTTGAACAATATAAAAAATAAAAGGCTCTGAACGCTTAGCAACACGGTCAAGATATTCAGGATGCTTTACAAACCAGTTGCGCTGAGATATTACCCGTTTGTCTTCTGGAATATCGAAGGTAAACTTAGTGCGAATACGTTGCCAAATATCATCAGAAACGTAAATGTCATCGACTATTTCAGGATCGGTTAATGTGAATTCAACATCAGCGACAGGATGAATAATATCAATAGTTTCATCTGTTAATATTGCTTGATTAATTTCAGCCGTACTGGCTATTTGCTGTTCTTGTATATTTGTTGCATTGACTCCGTTATTACTTTGTAGGGAGGTCGCTTGACAACCCACTAATATAATCGCGGCTGAAATAGAGAGTGAAAGCGGTAAAGCTTTTGAAAAACAATGCTTTTTAGAAAGTAATTCTTTTGATTTTTTTAAAAAATAGTTCATGTATTTACTGGATTATTATACTTGAGGTTAGTTTCACTTATTTAGCTGCCTTATTCAAGGGTGACATCAATGAAAGGCTTGAAAATAATGCGTTAAAATTCATTTTTCCACTGCCTAATAATGGTGAAAGTTTCTAATGTATCTGTTGGTTTTTTGCCACTGAAGTCAAAGGCACTATTGATAATTTCTTGGTGGTGACAACGTAAAAAAGGATTGACTTTTTTCTCAAGTAAAATAGAGGTAGGTATGGTTGAAATATTATTTTCTCTGCGTGTTACCACTTGGTTATAGTAGTGAACCAGTTCGGCATTTTGAGGTTCTACAGTAAGGGCGAATGTTAAATTGGCTAAGGTGTATTCATGAGCGCAATAAACATGTGTTCTATCAGGTAAGTCGGTTAAGCGTGTTAAAGCACTCAACATTTGTTGTGGTGACCCTTCAAATATTCGCCCACAGCCTCCAGAAAATAAGGTGTCGCCACAAAAAACAACATCACTTGTATAGTAACCAATATGATCTAGCGTATGTCCCGCAAGATCAATTATCTCAAACGACAATTCAAGGGCGGTAATCTCAATAACTTGTTTGCCTTTTACCCGTATATCAACATGTGCTATTTTTTTATTTTCAGGCGCATAAACGGTTAATGGCCAACCTTTATTTAGGCAATAATCTTTTAGTTCAGCGACACCACCGGTATGATCAGCATGATGATGGGTAATTAAAATAGCGCAAAGCTGTAAATTATTCTCTTCTAAAAAAGTAATACAGGGTTTAGCATCGCCGGGATCAACCAGTGCAACGGGCTTTAGCATGTTTTCATTGACAGGCTTTACATCGGGTGAAGTTATTGCCCAAAAATAATTGTCAGTAAAAGCGGGAATGGCTGTAACCAAAATTGGCTTTAGTGTTTGACTTTGCACGTTAAATCGTCCTCAATAAAGGTAAAGTAAATAGTATACCTGTAAATGAACCGAAAAGGCGTATGTAAAACTTATGAAACCAGCTTTGGGTTATCGCCAACCTCATTATCCTAAATCTTGGCAAGCTTTACCTAACGGTGAGGTCATTGTTAAAGCAATAGATCAGGTATTGGCGCCATGGTGGCCAAAATTTTTTGGTTATCATTTATTAAAAATTGGTGCGCTTAGTGGATATATTGACAGTTCAGGCTGTAGTATCAAGCATCAAATGAATTTGGTAGAACGAAAACGAGCGGGGGATATTATTGCTGATGTCGATGACTTACCGTTTTTAGAACACAGCATCGATGTATGCTTGTTAAGCCATGCATTAGAGTTTTCACTTGACCCCCATCATGTTGTGAGAGAAGCAAACCGTGTTTTAATCCCTAATGGCTATCTTGTGATCACCGGTTTTAATCCGTTTAGTTTAGCTGGTCTAAATAAATTTATCCCCTATCGTAAGCATAACACCCCGTGGAATGAACGTTTTTTTTCTGCTATGCGCGTAAAAGATTGGCTGCATTTAATGGGCTATGAAATATTAGTTGATGAAAAAGTAATACATTCTTCTTTATCGGGTAAGTTAAGCCAAGGTAAAATTATTCAAGTTTGGCAAAAGCTTGCCAGTGAATTTTTACCCAATTTGGGTTCTGTTTACGTGTTAGTGGCTAAAAAGCGGGTTCATCCATTAACACCTATCAAGCCTAAATGGGCAATAAGACCAAAGTTCAAACAGGTAGAAGTACCGAGTATGAACTCTTCACATAAAATTAAATAACAGTTAAGCCCTTAAAAAGAGAGTGCGGAAATGATCCATCGTAATGATTTAGAAAGGCATCTTAATGCCTTGCTAAAACCTGAACAAATTAAAGACTTTTGTCCTAATGGTTTGCAAATTCAAGGCAGTGATGAAATCCATAAAATAGTAACAGGTGTAACGGCAACACAAGCGTTAATAGAGCAAGCCATTGAAGAGAAAGCGGATGCTCTAGTCGTACATCATGGATTTTTTTGGAAAAATGAATCCTATGTTATTCGTGGGATGAAGTATCAACGGATAAAAGCATTAATCGCTAATAATATTAGCTTGTTCGCTTATCATTTACCGTTAGATATTCATCCTGAGTTAGGCAATAACGCGCAACTTGCCCAATTATTTGAAATAAATAATGTGCAGCCGTTAGAACAGGGCAATCCGTTAAGTGTCGCTGTGCGTGGTGAGTTTTCTCATCACATTTCTGGTGATGAACTTAGTACGCGTATTTCTGAGCAACTCGCGAGAAACTGTCTACATATTGCGCCGCCATCAGATAAAAAAATAAAGACAGTTGCTTGGTGTAGTGGTGGTGGTCAAAACTATATTGAACTTGCCGCAGAGCAAGGTATAGACGCTTTTATTAGTGGCGAAGTTTCAGAGCAAACAACACATGTTGCGAGAGAAATGGATATTCATTTCTTTGCTGCAGGTCATCATGCTACTGAGCGTTACGGCGCAAAAGCATTGGCCAAACATCTTGAAAAAGAATTATCAATTTCCACTGTTTTTATAGATATTGATAACCCTGCTTAATCAATATGGTCAGTTATGTGAGTGACAAAGAGACACATAACTGACCATGATTATTAGCACCTTGGTCGTTATCTCAAATACATTCCTCGTTATACTGAACTTATTTCAAGATCTCGCACTAATAATGCAAAGACCGGATATTGAAATGAGTTTATTATAACGGCAATAGCATCAATTATTCGCTCTTTAACCATTGAACCGCGCGACCCAAGCTTTCATACCAAGCATGAGTTGTTTGTTCTAGGTGCATAGGTTTTGGTAAATAATCTGGCCAATATTTTTCATCATCCATACCTTTTGTCCATTTTCCTGCTGGTGCGGCGATTGGATAGATACCTTGTTGTTGAAAGTATTTTATAGCGCGCGGCATATGGTCAGAATTAGTCACTAAGACAACATTCTTTCCACTGACCCTAGGGGCCATTAATTGTGCTTCTTCCTCGGTATCTTGTGGAAAACCTTCGACAATTATTTTTTTCTCTGCCACCCCTAATAGCATTGCTGCTTGTTTAACCTTTTCAGCATTACTCGTCTCGTCATAAGCGGCATAGCCAGAAGTAATTAATTGAGCTTCAGGGTGAATACGCGAAATACGTATAGCCTCTACAAGGCGTTGTAATGAACAAATGCCTAATTCACTGGTCGCTGGTAATTGAGCATCTGTGGTGTGCGCACACCCTAATATAATAATGTAATCTACTGGCACGCTTGAACGGGTAAAAGCACGGTGGTTTTCTTCAATGGGGGCCATTAATAAATTAGCAAACGGACGAAATGATCCCAAGGTTAACAAAAGCGTTGCGAATATTAGGCAGTAAAAACTGAGTTTCTTTTTATAATGATAAAAAATAATTGCCAGCAAGAGTAATATAATGACCATACTTAATGGCATGATTAACGCGCTGACAATCTTTTTGAGTAAAAATATATCCATAGTTATTATTCTTAGTTCATTGTATATTTTCAAGGTTGTTCAAGATTATAATCATCATTAATATTACTTAAAACATAAAGTTGAATTTAAATGCCACATTGCCATGAATTTGCAGTATTTTCAGTGATTAAAGCAAATCAAAAGCGAGTTATTGAACTTAGTCAACGACTGTTCGAAGAAATGAATAGCGAGAGAAATATTCTGGTATCACATAATATTTTTGTTAAAACGGATAATGATGAAGAAATATCTTGGCAGTTGGTTTGGCTAAATGAAGAAGCGGTTACAGAAAACGCGCAAAAATGGCCTACATTTCCTAGTAGTAGTGAATTAGAGTCATTGGTGGGAAAGAAACTTTACTATGGGTATTTTTTGGCTATTTAATTTATCGCTTAACGGTGCTCGATTAAAGGTAATTATTTAAAGGGGCGTGAGGCGAAGCAACCTATGCTCCACCTCATTTTTTTTTATAGTAAACTTGTTAACATATCAGCATTGTATTCAACTAAATTTTTATTTTCTCGGACTCTAGCGACATAGTCAGGGTTCGCAATAAAAGGGCGCCCAATAGCAATAAGGTCAAATTTGTTCGCAGCAATTGCGCTACTTGCAGATTCAGGCGAATAACTTCCTACGCCGACTAATGTCTTACTGTAGTGAGCGCGAATATAACTTGACGCTTGACCATCTAAATAATCAAACTTCATTGAATCATCAAAGATACCCAAATGTAAAAAAGCAAGGTTACGCTGCTCAAGTTCCTTGAGGAAATAATCAAAGACTTGGCGGTCTCTTGCATCTTCAGACATGAAAAAATAGGCACCTGGACTTATTCTTAACGCGGTTCTATCTTCGCCGATACTGGCAATAACGGCGTCAACAACTGCTAGTGGAAAACGTGACATGTTTTCAGGTGTCATGCCATATTCATCAGTGCGTCGGTTGCTGTCATAATGAAGGAATTGGTCAATTAAATAGCCATTTGCACCATGAATTTCGACACCGTCAAAACCGGCTTCAATGGCATTTTTTGCGGCTTGAGTGTAATCAGCGATTAATTGCTCGATATCTTGATGAGTAACCGCTTTGGGTACTTGGTAGTTCAAGTCACGCATTCTCGGTACCGTACCTTCAACACCGACCGCCGAAGGAGCTAAAACATCACTAGATCCATTGTTGTTGTCTTTGAAAAAATGAGGATGGGCAACACGGCCCGTATGCCAAAGTTGGGCAAATATTTTACCGCCTTTATCATGAACCGTCTTGGTGACAAATTTCCACGCATTAATTTGCTCTTGCGTAAACAATCCCGGTGTATTTGGGTTACCTTGACCATCAGGGCGAATGATTGTTGCCTCAGAAATTATCAAACCAGCTTCCGCTCTACGACCATAATATTCAGCCATTGCTACCGTGGGTACTAGGTTGTCATCAGCCATACAACGGGTTAATGGCGCCATTAAAATACGGTTATTTAAAGTGATTGTGTTATTTAATGAATAAGGTTGAAATAAATTACTGGTCATTGGTTTCTCTTTTTAATGTGTTTTTTCTTTCTTGAATATGCGTTCAAGATAGCGCTATTTGAACGATCATTCAAGTATTATTTTGAATGATTGTTCAAAATTAAGTATCATGTCGATATGTTAAATAAAGATGTTAAATTTTAATCATGAGAAACGCTGAGTTTGACCGAGAAAAAGTACTGAGATCTTCGATGAGCTTATTCATGGAAAAAGGTTATAGCAGAACCAGTATGCCCGACTTGAAAAAAGTGACAGGTTTACACCCAGGCTCAATTTATTGTGCATTTGAAAATAAACGCGGCTTACTTTTAGCGGCGATCGCGCAATATAAAGCCGATCGTAATGTGGAGTTCTCACATTTTTTCTTAACCGATGATACGATTCTGTCACAGTTAAAAAAATACTTAGACCATATGGTCAGTGAGTGTGTGAGCGGAGATCCAGCTAAAGGCTGTTTATTTATCAAAACACTTTACGATTCAACAGAAGAAGATAAAGAAGTACAAGCGGTCATTGCTGAAAATGTATCTCAATGGCAACAAGCGTTGGCAGATAAATTCAAGCAAGCACAATCAGCTAAAGAATTATCGATAGATAAAAATAGCGAACATTTAGCCCGTTTTTTAGTCATGGGCATATATGGACTACGTACTTTTGCTCAGTCCAATCCTGATCAAGACACTTTGCAAGCCTTAGCAGAACAATTATTTAACAGCATTCGTTATTAACCTGTCGTTAACTGTAAAGCCGTTATAATGTAAATATTATTGAAAATTTTTCATGGAGTCTCGTATGCGTTTATTTTTATTAGCTTTTTCTGTTATCACTGTACTTTCAGGTTGTGATAAAGAAGAACAACCTTTCAAAGAAGTTATTCGTCCTATTGCTTGGCAAGAAGTTCAGCAGTCTTCTTTTGACCAAGTACGCCGTTTATCTGGGACTATTTACCCGGTAGAAGAAGCTAATCTAAGTTTTGAAGTGGGTGGCAAAATTCAATGGATAAAAGTAAAACTTGGCGATGAAGTCAAACGCGGCGATGCACTTGCTCGCCTAGACCAGCGAAACTTTAATCTGAGTCGTCAATCTGCAGAGGCGAACTTACAAAAAAGTTATGCCGCATTGTCTGAAGCTGAAAATGAATATAAACGCTATGCTGAATTATCATCGAAAGGTTTAGTGTCAAAGTCAGGTTTTGATAATGCCAAAGCGGCTTTTGAATCAGCGACCAGCGCGGTAAATATTAGTAAGACACAGCTTGATATTGCTAAAAAAGACTTAAGCGATTCAATATTAACGGCACCTTACAACGGTAAAATAACGAAACGTCTCAGCGAGCCATCAATGCAAATTTCTCCTGGCCAAGCTATCTTTCAAATTGAAGGTGATGATGGTTTAGAAGTGCAAGTAATGGTGCCTGAAACTTTGATTAGAGATTTATCTAAAGGTAATGAAATTGATATCCATTATCCCGCTTTCCCTACCTTAAATAGTAAGGGCACTATCGCTGAAATTAGTTCTCGCGCAGCAACAGCGAATGCTTTTCCGGTGACGATCCTCATTAATACTGAACTTAAAAATTTACGAGCAGGTATGACGGCAGAAGTTGATTTTACCTTTCAAGGTATTGGTCGTACCGGTTATCAGGGTAAAGCTTTCCGTCTACCTATATCAGCGCTAGCAGCAGATGAAGGGCAAAAATCGTATGTTTTTGTTTATAACGTTGAACAGCAAAAATTGCATAAACGTATGGTACAAACCGAAAGTATTTTAAATAATGAAGTATTGGTTTCTGCAGGTTTAGCTTCAGGAGAAATTATTGCTATTGCCGGTGTTTCTTTTCTGCGTGATGGTCAATCAGTTCAGTTGCTTGATAAACATGTAAAGCGTTTTAATTAATAATGTCATCTGATGACTAAAGACTTTAGAGACCAATTATGAATTTAACTAAAATTGCTTTTACTTACCGAAAATCCATCTTAATGGTGCTGGCATTATTACTCATCAATGGTGTTTTTGCCTATTTGACTTTACCCGCACAAGAAAATCCAACCATTACCATTCGCAAAGCGATTGTGACAACTTCTTATCCAGGGATGGCACCTGAACGTGTTGAGCAATTAATTACCCGAGCCATTGAAAAAGAAATAAGAAAAATCCCTGAAGTTGAAAAATTAACCTCTACCTCGATGACTGGCCAATCAGTGATCCACGTTGAAATTTACGATCGCTATTTTAATCTAGATAACATTTGGCAAGACTTACGTAATAAAGTTAAGCAAGCGCAATTGAATTTACCCGAGGGTACTCGTCCGCCTTTTGTTAATGATTCTTTTGGTGATGTTTCTGTGGTGACTTTAGCCTTAACCGCTGACGGTTTTAATTTAGGTGAAATGTATGATGTTTCTAAACATATTCGCGATAATTTATACAGTGTTTCCGGCACTAAGAAAGTTGATATTATTGGCGCTCAAGCTGAGCGAATATATCTTGAAGTAAAAACGGCTAAACTTGCTCAGCTGGGTATTTCGCCGCGCAGTATTATCAGCGAACTACAAAATCAAAATATTATTAGCCCCGGCGGACAAATTGATACGGGTTTACGTTCAATTGTGGTGGAGCCAACGGGCAACTTTTCTTCCCTTGAAGAAATAGGTAATACCCATATCAGTATTACGGGTACTGACGATACTATCGCGCTAAAAGATATTGTTAATTTGCGCCAAGGCTATATTGATCCGCCAGATAAACCCGCATACTTCAATGGTGAACCAGCCATTATGTTTGCCGTTTCAATGCTTGAAAAATATAACTTATTGGAATATGCGCCAAGAGTCAAAGACATGGTTTCGCAGATTGAGAACACTTTACCTATAGGTTATAAAATCAATATTGCGACGTATCAAGCCGATCAAGTTCAAAAATCTATCCAAGGTGTATCAATCAATGTAATACAAACATTAGTCATTGTTTTATTAGTTGTTATCTACTTCTTAGGATTACGTACCGGTTTAATTGTTGGCTCGATTGTCCCTTTTGTAATGTTAACGACTTTGGCAATTATGCAATTTACCGGCATGACATTAGAGAAAATGAGCTTAGCGACACTTATTATTGCGCTGGGTTTACTGGTTGATAACGGTATTGTCATCGCTGAAGATTTTAAAAGACGAATCGAGCAGGGCATAGACCGCTTTGATGCTATGTGCCAAGGGGGTAAAGAGCTTGCGATGCCTTTACTCAGCTCATCAGTGACGACCATTTTATTCTTCTTACCGTTAATGCTTGCTGAACATGTTGCAGGTGAATTTACCCGCTCGGTATCGCTTGTTATATTAATTACTTTAATGACTAGCTGGGTTTTAGCCTTGTGCGTAACTCCCACACTTTGTTACTTCTTTATTAAAGTTGAAAATAATGGCGATAAAGCGGTAGATAAACCGACAGAAAATTCAACAACATTTTATCAAGTATATGAAAAGTTCCTGCATTGGGTTTTAGCTCATAAAGCGCTTTTTATGGCAATGATGGTCATCACGTTAATCATATCTCTTAGTGGCTTTGGCTTGTTAAAAAAGCAGTTCTTTCCTGACTCTGACCGCACTCAAGTAATGATGTACATAGATTTACCTAACGGTACATCAGCGAGAGAAACTAATCGTCAAATGCACGATGTGTTTACTTGGTTGGACGATAAAGCGCATTTTCCTGAAATTACTAACTATTCTGGTTATTCTGGTTTTAATGGTCCACGTTTTGTCTTAACACTGAACCCCGAAGATCCAGCAAATAACAAAGGCTTCGTTGTTATTAATGTTAAAGATGGCACACAATTAAATACTTTTGTGAATAAACTTCATAACGGTATTATTGAAACTTTCCCCAATGTTTCAGGCCGTGTTAAGCGTATGTTTGCGGGACCTTCTGATTCTAGTTCTATTAGTATTCAAGTAAAAGGTCCTGATAAAGACATTTTATATGAAAAAGCTAAAGAAATTATGGCGGTATTACAATCGGTTCCTTACACTAAAAATGTGCGTACTGATTGGGAAAACCGTATTGTTAAAATGCAGGTTAAAATTGATCAACATCGAGCACGTCGCGCAGGTGTAACCTCTTCTGATGTAGCCACTGCATTACAAGGTTATTTCAGTGGTGCTAATGTTACAGAGTATCGCGATGGCGATGATATTATTCCTGTGGTGTTTCGAGCAGAAGAAGAAGAGCGTTTTAATTTAGATAGGCTTAGAACTGTTTCAATATTCTCAAACCAATCAGGATTATCAGTACCTTTATTTCAAGTGGCTGATTTTATACCTGTTAATCAGTATGCAAAAATTCAACGTGAAAACATGTTTACGACTATCACAATTGAAGCCAGTAATACCGAAATGACCGCTGAAGATTTAAAAGTGATTATTGATGCTGATATCGAAGCACTAAAAGCCGATTTACCGGTCAATCATTTAATTGAATATGACGGTGTTATTGTGCAGTCAAAAGAAGCACAACAAGCTCTTGGTGCTAGCATGCCGATGGTTATTGGTTTGGTGTTAGTGTTATTGGTCATGCAATTTAATTCGTTTCGCCGAGCTTCAATTATCGTTCTGACCATCCCTTTGTCACTCATTGGTGCCGTTGTTGGTTTATTAGTGATGAGTGCACCTTTTGGTTTTATGGTGACGTTAGGTATCTATAGCTTGGCAGGTATTATTATTAACAATGCGATTGTCTTAATTGACCGAATTGAAATAGAACGCAAAGAACATAAAAATGACTACCAAGCCATTGTTAATGCATGTTTAACACGCTTGCGACCTATAACGATGACGACAGTAACCACGATTATGGGCTTGTTGCCGTTGTTAATGGACTCAATGTCAATGTTTTATGGTATGGCTACAGTATTAGCCTTTGGCTTAGGTGTTGGCACTATTTTAACGTTAGCCGTTGTGCCTGTATTGTATGCCAGTTTCTTTAAGATCAGTCGATGATAGTGCATGTCTTACTCGTTGAAGATGACTTAGACTTAGCGACAACCGTTATTGATTATCTCGAATTGGAAGGTATAACCTGTGATCACGCAGCTAACGGTATTGCGGGACTAAAGCTTATAAACACTCATCATTTTGATGTCATGATCCTCGATGTTAATATGCCGCGCATGGATGGCTTAACGGTTTGTAGAAAAATGCGAGAGCAGGGCAACAACACACCTATTTTGATGTTAACTGCTCGAGATACATTAGATGATAAACTGGCTGGCTTTGCGGTAGGTTCAGATGATTATTTAGTTAAACCATTTGAAATGAGAGAACTTATTGCCCGTATTCATGTGTTAGCAAATCGCCGCAGTGGTCAAACGAACCTATTATCACTGTTCGGTCTTGACGCTGATTTTGGCGCTAAAACATTAAAACGGCAACAACGTACGTTACAATTGTCACCAACAGGTTGGAAAATCCTTGAAGTACTGATGCGAAAATCGCCTGAGGTTGTTTCAAAAAAACAACTATTACAATCTGTTTGGGGACATGAGCTACCAGACAGTGACAGTTTGAAAGTCCATTTATTTAAATTGAGACAACAAGTCGATACCATCAATGAAATTAAGCTTATTCATACGGTGGCGGGACAAGGTTTTGTTTTTCGTGCATGATGAGATTAATGAACATTATAATAGATACTTTATAGTTAATAATTGATATGAGTAAAACTAAGAAAAAACCGCAAACCCTTCGTCGATACGTTTTAAAAGTACAAAGCATGATTGCCTTAATTATCGTGCTTAGTTACACCTTAGTGATTAACTTTTATTTTATTCATGGGCTTGATGAAGCTAACTTTCAGGATCTTCATTTAGAAAGTAATGATTTTGCACGTCAATATCAAAAAAATATCGACCATCCACTGCCTAATACAATTCACTTTCAAGGTTTCTTAGGTTGGAAAAATCTTCCCATCGAAATACGAGAGCACTTTGCTGTCTTTGAAAATGTAAAAAAAATGGCGATGGATAACATTCGACTATTCAGTGAAGACACTTTTATTTCATGGCCAGAGCAGGCTATTTTTGTTATTGCACAGCCATTATTTGATGGTAAAATTTTTTATTTAGTACGAAAAATAAATATTAAACAATATGATGCCTTAAGCCAAATGGGAATCAGTAAAATGTTCCAGCTA
The DNA here is from genome assembly GCF_014076955.1 of Colwellia sp. Bg11-12. Classification (NCBI taxonomy): domain Bacteria; kingdom Pseudomonadati; phylum Pseudomonadota; class Gammaproteobacteria; order Alteromonadales; family Colwelliaceae; genus Colwellia; species Colwellia sp. Bg11-12. The sequence goes on along the minus strand of NZ_JACGUZ010000061.1, from coordinate 53,377 downwards.
ACGTGGCCAATCGCATTAATATTCTTGTTAGTGATGCATTTCTCTGTCCAGTTATTACTTAAACGAACGTTAAAACCCTTTTACCGTATTGGTGATTGGGTTGAAAGTTTAACCCTTGAAAATGTTGAACAAGATACGCCAAACTTTGAATTCTATGAATTAACAGCGATCGCTGTTCAACAGCAAAAAGCGCTATTAAGGCTCAGTGCTATGATTGGTAAAGAACAAGACTTTTTACGACATGCAAGTCATGAGTTACGAACCCCGATAGCGGTTGTTAAAAGTAACAGTGAATTATTAACCCGAATATTCTCTAGCGAAAATAATAAAGACAAAGGTGAACAGTCTTTAGCCCGTATCAGTAGGGCAGCACTCAATATGCAACACACCACAGAAACACTATTATGGCTCAGCCAGGAACACTCCATTGAGCAAAGCAATCAACATACATTGGCTTTAGTCGAAATAGACTTAAATTTGATGATTAACAACTTGGTTGAAGATAATGCGTACTTATTACAAAGTAAAAAAGTTGAAATAACACTTAAACTAACGCCTACTCATATTAAGGTACTTGAAACACCTTGTCGTTTGATCCTCAACAACTTAATTCGCAATGCATTTCAATATACAGCGGAAGGCGAAGTTATTATTCAATGTAGCCAAGGCCTCGTTATCGTTGAAAATATTAATATAAGTGAAGGTGACTTTGATCACAGTGGTGCTGATTACGGTTATGGTTTAGGTTTAAGGTTAGTTGATAAAATCGTCAATAAGATGCATTGGTCATACCAAAATAATGATGTAAGTGGAGGCCGTAAAGCGATCGTTGATTTTCGAACCCCTATTTAATTTACCTGATTTCATCTTTATCGAGATGGGTTAATGTCTTGGCGTAGTACCTTAATGCCCTTTAGGCTAAGTCACACAAACTTATTACACCCTATTCATCGCGAAGTTAATTATTAGATAATAACATCCATATCGACTAATCATTATCAATGGAAAATAACATAAAGTAGAATTAATACACCAATTACCTAATACCCATACCACTTAAATAACTCATCTGCTAACGTTTATTTCAGTAACCACCATACAAGTTCTTCACCATCAATGAGTTGAGTTAGCTCATCTACTAAAGAATATCAGTAAAATATTGTTATTAAGCGATCAGTGACTATAATTTTATAGATATCTTTTATAGGACTAACTTAATGAAAAAACATTTAATATTGGTAACTACTTTACTTACAATGTCTTCATCTGCGTTCGCTGACTGGTCATCAACAGTTACAGTAGCAAGCGATTATCTTTTTAATGGTGTTAGCCAAACAGATGAGGGACCAGCACTTCAAGGAAGTCTTGATTGGTCAGGTGCGGGTGGTTGGTATGCGGGTGGTTGGGCGTCAAATGTTGATTTTGGTGATGATACGAATATTGAAGCAGATGTTTATCTTGGTTATTACACGGCGGTAAATGATATCGTTAATCTTGATGTTGGCGTTGCTCAATATACTTATAACGGCGCAAGCTATAGCTCTGACGGTAACTATACTGAGATATATACTAAATGGAATTTTGGCGCTACCGATTTAAACTTTTGGTATGCTTGGGATTACTTTGGAACAGGTGCAGGTCATTACATTGTTATGTTAAATCATACTTTTACCATTAATGATGAGTTAACTTTATTAGTGGGTATTGATAGATCGACCAGCTTAGATGATGACAAATGGCAATGGGAGCTCGGTGACGATAGTTATAACCACTGGCAAGTCACCAGTAATTTTAGCACGAATGGTTTCGATTTTTCTTTGGGCATTCACGGAACTGATTTAGACACTTATGGTGACACTGCTTTACTGCTTACTGTTGCCCGTACCTTTCAATTTTAGGAGTTTTCATGTTTCATAAATTAATAAAAACTATTTTGATTTTATCTTTTAGTGCACCCGCGTTTAGCGATACCGTCCATCTAACCTCGTTAACTTGGCCACCATATTCAGGAAAGACTTTAAATGAACAAGGCGCTTCAGTTGCTGTAGCTAAGGCTGCGTTTAAGGCAATGGGGCATGAGTTGAAAGTTGATTTCTTCCCTTGGAGCCGTGCTGTAAAACTTGCATCGCAACCAGACTCAAAATATGCAGGTTACTTTCCTGAGTATTACTATGAGTCAAATGAGTTTTCATTTTCTAATCCGATGGGGAAAGGCCCTTTAGGATTAATTGAAAACAAGAAAAAACCGATAGTATGGTCTGCGGTTAAAGATTTAACGCAATACAAAATTGGCGTAGTGCAAGACTATGTGAATACGGCTGAAGTTGATGCATTAATTGCTAGTGGCGAAATAAAAGCGCAAACCGCTACCTCTGATGAAACCAATATTCGTAAAGTTGCGGGTGGTCGAATTGATGCTGCGGTTATCGATACCAATGTTTTTAGTTACTTACTAGCGAATAGCAAAGACTTAGAAAAGGCGCAAGAACAAGTACAGATGAATGCTAAGTTGTTGACAGAAAAAGAATTGTTTGTTGCCTTTAAAAAGAGTACCGAAGGTCAGCAATGGTTAGCTATCTATAATGAAGGGTTAAAGAAGATTGATATTACGGCGGTGATGAAAAAATATTTGAATAAATAGGACCTTATGTCAATTTTACATAAAGAATAGTTTTCAGGCTAACTCAATAGATTGCTGTATTTACGCACTTTGTTCTTAATGAATATGACATCAGTTGATTAAAATCAGATGTGCGTAATTCACACAATTATACACTATACAAGGTTAATACGATGAAACTAGTTATTGGTTTACTTACTATTATTATTTCACTGCCAGCTTCTGCAGCGACAGTTACTATTCGTGCGGACGACTGGTTTCCTATGAATGGCGACCCTAGTAGTGACAAGCAAGGCTATATGATTGATATGGCTACAGCAATTTTTACAGCAGCAGGACATACAGTTGATTATAAGGTAATGCCATGGGAAAGGGCGGTAAACTCGGTTCGTGAAGGTAAATTTGACTGCGTTGTTGGAGCGTACCCTGAAGATGCACCCGATTTTATTTTTCCTTCCTTGAACTGGGGAATGGATGGTACGGGATATTATGTTAATAATACATCAACTTGGCAGTTTACGGGGTTTGATTCGCTATTAACTCAAAAAGTAGGTGTTATTAGTGGTTATGCTTATGGCGAAGAGTTTGATGCGTTAATAAAAAGTCGACCAGATGTTTTTAAAGATGTTTCAGGAACCGATGCTTTGGAAAAAAACTTCAAAAAACTTGTCAATAATCGAATTGATGTTGTCGTTGAATCTGTTTCAGTAGCGAATGCAAAATTAAAAGAACTTGGTTTTAATGAAGCACTAAAAAGCGCAGGGACTAACGTTGAGAAAGCCCCTATTTACATTGCTTGTTCACCTGCAAAACCGACCAGTAAAATGTACATTGAATTAATCGAGAAAGGTACACAAACACTTAGAGAATCTGGACAGCTTAAAGATATTCTAGATAAATATGGCCTGCAAGACTGGCAGTAAAGAGGTATAAAAATTATATGAACGTTACTAAATCTATTTCATTTAAACTTATTTTTTCAGCATTGATTATTGTCACTACACTCGTCATTTCTTTTGGCGTGTATGATTATATGGCACAAAGTAATCTACTGAAAAGTAAGCAAATAAATCAACTTTCTTTGGTCGAATCTCGATTGAAACTTAATTTGCCTTCTGCTGTTTGGAATTATGAAGAAGATCAAATGAAGGGTATTTTAAACTCTGAGCAACAATCAGAAGATATCGCTTTAATAGAAATAACCAATGAAGATAAAAAAACAATATCTCAATCAAAAGGAAAGAAAACAAAGGAAGCGATCACTTTTAAGTTACAACATCTTGAAGACGGTCAAAGTACCAGTGTTGGTAATGTTACTTTGTTTATTGACAGTTCTTCAATAGATATCGAGTTGTCATCTTTAGCTTCTCGCATCATTGTTAAAGGAGTCTTACTTGACGTATTTTTAATTTCAGCGATCTACTTTTTATTCGCTAAACTAGTAACGCAGCCTTTAAGTGAAGTTGCCAATGCTTTAGAGAATATTGCGCGCGGAGAAGGCGACCTAACGCAGCGATTACGCGTTAAACGTGAAGATGAAATAGGTCTTGTTGCAGAGTCATTCAACGTCTTTGTAGATAAAATTCAATTACTTGTTCAATCTATTCAATTATCAGTAAAGCAGACTTCAGAGGTGTCAAAAAATGTATATCAAGCTTCTGAGGCCAGTCGTGGGCATTTAGAGAATCAGCAGTCGGAAACTGACCAAGTAGCGACTGCGATTACAGAAATGTCAGCATCAGCAAAAGAGATTGCCCATAACGTACAATTAACTGCAGGATCAGCAGATCAAGCAAACCAAGATGCACGAGCGGTATCCGCTATTATTAAAGAGTCTATTGAGTCGATAAATGGCTTATCAGATCACCTTAATGAAGCTACCAATGTGGTTGGTGCACTTGAGGATGATGTTAAAGGCATTGTTTCAGTCTTAGATGTGATTCGCGGAATTGCTGAACAAACAAACTTATTAGCGTTAAACGCTGCTATTGAAGCTGCTCGTGCAGGAGAGCAAGGGCGTGGTTTTGCTGTGGTTGCAGACGAAGTTAGAGCTTTGGCCAGTCGAACTCAAGAAAGCACCGCACAAATTCAGCAGACCATTGAACGTTTACAAACAGGGGCTAAATCAGCTGTTCATGTTATGGAAGATAGTCAGGTTAAAAGTAAGGCGTCGGTTGAAAATGCACTCAGTTCAGGTGAGTCTATTAGTAGCATTTTAAGCTCTACAGAACAAATTACTGAAATGGCGACGCAAATTGCCTCGGCGGTTGAAGAACAAAGTACTGTCGCAGAAGAGTTAAGCAGCAACGTCAATAGAATTGTTAGCGCAGGTCATAGCAGCTTAGAGCAATTAAATGCGATGACAAAAAATTCTCAACTGATGCAAAGTTCTTCAGATGAGCTTAATAAATTAACCCAACAATTTAAAGCTTAGTTAAATTTATGGGCGTATGATTCTATTATAGATAGATTTTAATCAAGTAATTGAAGGGAGATGCTTTAATAACCATGGTGTTCCCCTTCGCGCTTAAAGACTGATTATAATTTGCTAACAACAAATTATAATCAGTTTTTTTTATCTGTGTCCTTAAAGTAATCTTAATGATTAAAGTGGCTTTAAAGGTTTGGTGGGAGTGCCATCCTTAATATGCTCAGTTATAGCCACTATGGTCTGTCAAAGTTTTTTGAATTAAGCGCACACAGATGCTGTGTTCGCTATGGGGGCTTTTCTTGATTGCTTTAAGTGATTAAAGCCGTTAAAGTTTGCCTAATTCCTACCAGAGTAATATCCCTTAATGCGCAGATCTTCGTACCCGTCACCTGAAAATACCACCATTAATTGGCGAGTGCTAAAGTCACTTATTCCCTACCTACTTGAATTTAAAGTGCGTATAGGTTTTGCGTTGTTTTGTTTGGTGTTAACTAAACTCGCGAGTGTTTATCTCCCTTTTATCTTAAAAGATATTGTTGACGGACTTGATGCTCAACAAGAAAACAATATTTTCATTGTGCCTTTTGCTTTAGTCGCCGCTTATGGTTTAGTGCGTTTAACTATTGTGTTACTTGCAGAAATACGCGACACCTTATTTGGTCGTGTTACTGAACGAGCGATCCGCCGTATAGGTTTGAAAGTTTTTGAACATTTACATCAACTTGACCTAGACTTTCATTTGAACCGTCAGACAGGTGGACTCTCGCGAGATATTGACCGTGGCACGTCTGGGGTTAACTTCTTAATGCGCTTTATGGTCTTTAATATTGTGCCAACCTTACTCGAAATAGTGATGGTTATTACTATATTATGGGTCAATTATGGTATTTGGTTTGCGTTGATCACAGGTCTCTCTATTACGTGTTACATCGCTTATTCTATTTATGCAACTGAATGGCGAACTAGGTATATTCGAGCGGCAAATAAAGCTGATTCATCGAGCAACACACGTGCAATAGACAGTTTGTTAAATTATGAAACGGTCAAATATTTTACCAACGAATCTTATGAATCAAACGCCTACGATATTCAATTAGCCGACTGGGAAAAAGCCAAGATGCAAAACCGTTTATCGTTGTTTGCATTAAATGGTGGTCAGGCCATTATTGTGTCGTTAGCGATGACGGCAATGTTAGCATTAGCCGCTTACCAAGTGACCCATCAACAAATGACTTTAGGGGACTTTGTCCTGGTTAACGCTTTTATGATGCAATTGTTTATACCGTTGAACTTTTTAGGTTTTGTCTATCGAGAAATAAAAGGCTCTTTAGCAAATATTGAACAAATGTTTACGTTATTACAAAAAGTACCTAAAGTTGTTGATGGTAAAAACGCGAAAGAATTAACGTTAATTAATGGTGCGATTAAATTTGATAATGTTAGCTTTTTTTATGATGAGACAAGACCTATTTTAAAGAATGTTTCATTTGAGGTTAAAGCCGGTCAAAAAGTGGCTGTCGTTGGAGAAAGTGGCTCTGGAAAATCAACCTTGGTTAAACTACTTTTCCGTTTTTACGACTGTCAACAAGGACGAATTGAAATAGACGGTGAAGCTGTAATTGATATAACTCAGCATTCACTCAGAAAAAATATCGGGATTGTGCCACAAGATACCGTGTTGTTTAATGAAAGTTTATTTGAAAATGTTAAATATGGGAATGTGAATGCGAGCAGCGCGGAAGTAGAGGAAGCTGCGAGGTTGTCACACCTCAGTGAATTTATTAGTTCATTACCCAACGGCTTTGATACCGTTGTCGGCGAGCGTGGTTTAAAACTTTCAGGAGGCGAAAAACAACGGGTTGCTATCGCTCGAACTATCTTGAAAAATCCAGCTATTTTAGTGTTTGATGAAGCAACTTCGTCGCTTGATAGTCATTCTGAACAAGCTATTTTAAAAGCAATTAAAGACGTTGCTAAAGATCACACCAGTCTAGTGATTGCGCACCGATTATCTACGATTGTAGATGCAGACAACATTATTGTTCTGCACAAAGGGGAAATAATTGAACAAGGTGATCATCAAACGCTGCTAAGCAAGCAAGGTCATTATGCTAATATGTGGCAATTACAGCAAAACAACGCTTAATCAAAATTTGTGAGTTAAAAATGATTAATAAACAAATGAGCACTGCTGATGTTTTACAAACACAGCAGTGGTTAGAAGAAATTATTATTGGTTTAAATTTTTGCCCTTTTGCGAAAAAAGAGTTTGTGAATAACACTATTCATTATCAACTTTGTGAGGCTAAAAAAATAACCTTAGCGTTAGAAGAGTTAACCAAGCAATTTGAAAAGTTGGTGCACGAACCTAATGTAGAAACAACATTATTGATCTTTAATGAAGGTTTTAAAAGCTTTGAAAACTATTTAGATTTACTCGACCATGCTAATGATCTATTAATAGCATTAGGCTATGAGGGGGTCTTTCAACTCGCTAGTTTCCATCCTGATTATTATTTTGAAGGTCAACCGTTCAATGCAGCTTCTAATTATACTAATCGTTCACCATTACCAACCATTCATTTAATTCGAGAAGCGAGCATGGAAAAAGTGTTGTCTGTTTATAAAAATCCAGAGAATATACCTGATAATAATATTGTTTTGGCTGAAAAAAAGGGCACTCATTACTTTCAAACTATTTTACAGCGCATTGCTAAATCTCACTCATAGTCTCATTATTTCTTGTAGATAATTTATGCTGTTTTCCAATATGAAACCAACTTGCTATAATGTTAAAAATTTAAAGAAAGGTAGTCATTTTTGTGGATGAAAAAAAAGTAGTACAAATGGGTGGTAGTATAGAAAAATCACTAAAGGGTGAATATACCATCGATGTTTCTTCAGTCTTAAAAGAAGCTTGGCAGTTAACACTTCAATCTCGTATTGCTATTAATTTAGGTTTGTTTTTCACCCTTGTGTTAGGTGTTATTGTGTCACTTTTGATCAGTAATGCGATGGGAGGAATTGAACAGGTTATTCAAGACCCGCAGTCGACGACATTATTAAATATCGTGGTCACTATGATCATCTATCCCTTTTTAGTAGGGGTGGAAATGATGGGGGTTTTCCATGCCGTCGGCTTAAAGACCAATAGTAAATTGATCTTTGCTTTCTTAAAAAGAGGAAGTTGGGTCGCTGTTTGTGCGTTGCTAACGTCAGTATTAGTAACCTTAGGAATGAGTTTGTTTTACTTACCCGGTATTTATTTAGCTGTTGCTTTATCACTCACCTTACCTTTAGTGGTAGAGAAGAAACTATCTCCAATAAAAGCGATTGTTTTGAGTTTACAAGTTACACGCTTTCAATGGTTTAAGTTACTCGCCATTTATACATTTTTGTTTTTAGCTTTGTTTTTATCAATATTGCCGTTAGTGATTATTGCTAACACTCAATTTTCAGTGATTGGTGTTATGTTTTTCTTAATCGCATTAACTTTTCTAGCACCACTATTTTATAATGTTAAAGGTATTTTATACCGTGAGATTTTTGGTATGCAGCTGCAAGCAATTGATGTACCAGCGAACCAAACAAGTGACACATTTTCAGCTTAAATCTCTACAGACATCAATATGATTGTCAGTAAAAAGGACACTATGAAAATTCAAACTATTTTAAAAATGTTATTAATAAGTGCATTAGTTATTGGACTTGTTGCACCTTTTACATTTCTCAAACCGACACTTAACCCTCCGCCATTGGTTGTTAATAAAGTTGTACCCGTGGTTGTGGTCAAAGAAAAAGTTGTTGAGCAACCCCTTCATGATGTAAACATACCTAACTTTGCCTCTATTCGTGATGTAAAAGCTAAAAAACGTCAATTTTTTCAATATATTTATCCAGCTATTGTAAAAGAGAATAGAAATTTGCTTGCCTTAAGGCTTGAAGTTTTGACTATGATTGAAGTGCTTTTTCTTGAAGAAAATCTTTTAGACGAGCAACAAGCATTACTTGACCGGTTAATAAAAAAGTATAAAGTGAGTGAGAAATATTCGCCATTACAACAGCTTAATGAGTTACGGTTACGTATCGATGTAGTGCCTATCGAGTTAGCGTTAGTACAAGCCGCGAATGAATCTGCTTGGGGAACATCTCGATTTGCTCGGATAGGTTTGAATTTTTTTGGCATGTGGTGCTATAAGAAAGGTTGTGGCATGGTGCCAAGTGGCAGAGATACCGGTGCTAAACATGAAGTGGCCGCATTTAATAGTGTCGAACATGGTGTGCAACGTTACTTACATAATATTAATACCAACCATGCTTATGGTGTTTTTCGCACTATCCGCGGACAGTTGCGCGCACAAAAGCAGCCGTTGTCTCCGCAAATATTAGCGACTGGTTTAATGCGTTATTCAATTCGTGGCACTGACTACGTGTTAGAAATTACTGAAATGATCCGTCATAATAAAACCTACTTTGACAACATACGAGCAAAGATAAAAACTATTTAGTGGTACTTAGCGATAAACTTACCACTAAAATTTATTGATTTTAGCCTTTTTATAAATGAAGCTTAACTAATAGGCTGACAACGCTTTGATTATCTAATCCGTTAATGCCATATTTATTATGCCAGTAGGAATATTCGATACCAACCTCCATAACTTTTCTCTTTGAGAAGTTATGGCTTAAATCCCATTTCAACTGCGGGTTGAAGTGAAACTCTGCACTGTGGTCATCAACCGCTGACGACCAATCAATAAAACCATCCAACATAAAATCTTGTTCACCGACACTAAACGGATACCCCCAAGAGAGCGTGAGCTGAATATCATTATCCGTATTATCATTGCTAGCATGGTACAAGTTTGTATTTACAAAGGCAAAGCCACTTATATCCCAAGCCGCGCCTAGGCCAAGTAAGTAACTATTGAAAGCAAAACCCACTCCATTATCATTACTGGTGTTATGCTCCCAAGTACTCGCTATATATAAATCTTTAATAGGTCCGAAGGTTAATTCTTTATTGGTTAAATAACTCATACTTAATCGCGGTGACAATTCACCATAGGTTGAGTCGAATTTACCATTGTTTGCATCACTACTCGCTGTAGTTCTATCAACAAAGAAGAAGGTATCACCCCAGTTATGACCTGATATATGCTCAAAAGTGATGACATTAACATTATCATTACCAAGTAGTTCAAAATCACTGGTATTTTTCAAATAGCTAATGCTGTTTTCACTCCATAACGTTTGGGCTGAAGATAAAAATGCTAGTGACGACAATATACTCATAACAGCTAACTTTTTTGAATATGTCAGCAACAAATTATTCATAATAATTGACCCTATAAATTACGCAAAGAAAATAAATTTAACTAAAAATAAACTCGCCAGTATGATTAAACTCATATTAATTTTATGAAAATGTCCACTAAATAAACGTACAGCAACATAGCTGATAAAACCAAAAGCAATACCATTAGCAATAGAGAAGGTTAAAGGCATGGTTATACATATAACCGCAACAGGAACCGCTTCTGATAAATCATCCCAATCAACATTAACAAGTCCTGCAAGCATTAGCACTGCAACGTAAAATAATGGGCCAGCAGTTGCATAAGGCGGTACCATCGCGGCAAGAGGAGAAAACAAAAGTGACAATAAAAATAAAACCCCTACCGTTACTGCGGTTAAGCCTGTTCTACCACCGGCACTAACACCTGCGGTACTTTCTACATAGCTCGTTGTGGTTGAAGAGCCGAGTACTGCACCTGCAATGGTTGCTGTTGAGTCTGCTAACAGTGCTTTGCCCAAACGAGGTAAACTACCATTTTCATCGAGGAGGTTGCCACGTTGTGCCACAGCAATTAAAGTACCTGAGGTATCGAATAAATCCACAAACAAAAAAGCAAATATAACACTTATCATACTCACTTCTAATGCACCAATAATATCAAGCTGCATAAAAGTGGGCAGTACAGAGGGGGGCATAGATATAATACCTTGATAGCTGACATCACCAATGAGTATGCCCAATGCCGTTATAACGAGTATCGATATCATGACAGCACCATTGATACCTCGATTGACCAAACCAACAATAAGAAATAATCCAATGGCGGCAAACACCGCTTGAAAAGACGTTATATCACCTAATGTTAATAGTGTCGCGGGGCTGTCCACCACAATACCTGCATTCTTTAAGGCAATAAAAGCAAGAAACAATCCGATACCCGCAGCAATGCCAAAACGTAATGAATGTGGAATTGAGTTGATGATCCATTCGCGAATATTAAACAGGCTAAGTAATACAAAAAAACAACCAGAGATGAATACACCACCTAAAGCGATTTGCCAGCTATAGCCCATTTCTAGCACTACGGTATAGGTGAAAAAAGCATTCAATCCCATACCAGGCGCTAATGCGATAGGGTAATTAGCTAACAAGCCCATCACAAAACAGCCAATAGCAGCAGCAAGACATGTTGCAACAAATATTGCCCCGTGGTCCATCCCTGTATTTGCCAACATCGCAGGGTTAACAAAAATAATGTAAGCCATGGTTAAAAAAGTCGTCAAACCCGCAATGATTTCTTGTTTTACATTCGTGCCGTGTTCCGTTAATTTGAAAAGTTTTTCAAGCATATTTTTAGCCAGGTATTATTATTTTATTTCGATAATATTCAATGCGTTATTAAATGATAGATTATTTTTTGAATTATGCTCAATATTAATGTTATCGGTTAATTGAGGAGCAACGATAAGTTCATCATCAAAAGCGATATCACCGCCATTGATAACCCCTGATTGAGCATTAATAGCTTTAAAATCAAATAATTCGCTATCGCATAAATGTGAGGGAACAACGTTGCGAATTGCTGTAAACATTGATTCAATTCGTCCTGGGTGATTCACATTCCAGTCTTGTAGCATCTTCTTGATATTTTGACGCTGTAAATTAGGCTGAGAGCCACATAAGTTACAAGGAATAATAGGGAAGGCTTTGAGTTGAGCGTATTGTATTAACTCGGCTTCTTTACAAAAAGCTAAAGGGCGGATCACGACATGTTCGCCATTGTCTGAGACCAATTTTGCTGGCATCGATTTTAATTTTCCGCCATAGAACATATTCAGCATTAACGTTTCAACCATATCATCACGATGGTGGCCTAATGCAATTTTAGTGGCGCCTATTTCTGCCGCGACTTTATATAAAATGGCTCTGCGTAAACGAGAACATAAACTACAAGTGGTTTTACCTTCAGGGATTTTGTCTTTAACAATTGAATAGGTATCTTCTTGCGCTATTTTGTATTCAACCCCCAACGATTCTAGATATGCGGGCAAAATATGCTCAGGAAAACCAGGTTGTTTTTGATCAAGGTTAACTGCCACGATATCAAAATGAATGGGCGCAGATTCTTTCAATAACATTAAAATAGCGAGTAGGGCATAACTGTCTTTGCCCCCAGAGACACAAACCATTATTTTATCGCCATCTTCTATCATATTGTATTGTGCAATAGCTTGACCAACATGGCGTCTTAAGCGTTTTTCAAGTTTACTCAGCTGTATTTTTTGGCTGGCTGTTAAAGTTGTTATTGGTGTCGCTGATTGAGCGCTCATAGTGTTTCCTAGTGCTATTTATAATGAAAAAATATCGATTTTTACGGCGCGTAGTATAGCAAAAAGCCAAGAAAACTCTTGGCTTTTTAATTTATATTTAAAGATCTAAACCTGACGCTAATAGACCTTATGCTAGAGGCGAAATGTAGCCATCAGGTTTAATGGCTAATACATCACAGTTTAGACGGTCAATTACGTGCTCTGCGGTATTGCCGATCAATGCTGCTGAAATTCCTGTACGGCCAATGGTTCCTAAAACAACTAATTCTGCATCGATTTCGTTAGAAATACTTTGAATAACATCTTCAGGTAAACCCTCTTTCACGTGCGTGTTTTCAATGGGTATGTTGTAACTATTTGCATGACTTTCCATTGCACTTCTATGGTGGTTAAACATGGTCTCGTTATATTCGCAGGCATTAAACTCTGGGATTTCAATGGCAATATTTACAGGCGTACCTGGGTAAGAATTAACTAAGTGGATATTAGCCTTAATGAGTGATGAGAAAGCAATCGATTCTTGAGTTAATTTTTTATTAAGTGCTTTGTGCTCTTCATCGTCACTGCCCATGTTAAGTGCGGTAAGCAAATTACCATTGCTTGGCCAGCTATGATCTTTAACAAGTAATACAGGACAAGGGCATTTTCTGAGAATATGCCAGTCTGTTGGCGTAAAAATAACAGATTTTAGCTTATCGTGTTGATGTGTGCCTTTGATAACAATATTAAAATTTTCAGCAAGCACTTTTTTGATTATTTTCTCAAATGGACGGTTATGCCAAATAATACAAATGTCTATGTTAATATTATCGTGATTAATTTCAGAAATTTTTTCTGCTAACCATTGTTGACTATCATTAATAACAGACTGGCGCATTGCTTCACGTTCTTCGCCAGAAAGCATCGTCGTCATTTCATAAGATAAATCATAAATGGTTAAAAATGCGGTGATTTCTCCCCCACTATAGCGAGCTAATTCAATAGCACGCTTTAACGCTTTTTGATTTTCAGTGGTGGGGTCAATAACGGCTAATATTTTTTTATACTTTTCCATACATTTACTCCTAACGCATTAAATACTAATAATATTAACAATAGACTATATTTGGTACATGTTATTTGCGTTACATCATAATATTTCAATAAAAAAAATGCTTAACATGATCAATGTTAAGCATTTTATGTAAATTTCTATAGAAACTAAAGTGAAGCACACTCGTTAAGTTTATCCATATCTAAAATAGTAATAAGCTTACCTTCGACGCCAATCAATTCATTTTTTTGAAAACGATTTAATAATCGGCTAATCGTTTCTACCGTTAGGCCAATATAATTACCAATATCGCTTCGCGTCATGGTTAAGCGAAAGTCTGTCGCTGACATCCCTCGCGCATGATAACGACTCGCTAGTGTTGAGATAAATGTCGCCAAGCGCTGTTCAGCATTTTTACGATTAAGTAAGGTTAACATTTCTTGATCTGAGCGTATTTCCGAACTCATCATACGCAGAATTTGTTTTTTTAACTTCGGCATAGTATTCGATAATGTATCGAGTGTGTTGTAGGGTATTTCACAGACCATTGATGTTTCTAGCGCTTTTGCAAAGCTAGGGTGTTCTGATTCTGCAATAGCATCAAAACCTAATAAATCGCCAGCTAAATGAAAACCGGTAATTTGTTCTTCCCCTTGTTCATTTACCGTGAATGTTTTAAATGTTCCAGAGCGAATAGCGTACAACGCTTGCATTTTATCGCCGTCTTGAAATATTTGTTCACCTTTATGAATAGGGCGTTTACGGTCGATAATACTGTCTAGCGTATCAAGTTCTTTCTCATTTAAAGAAAACGGTAAACATAGCTCACTGATACTACAATTTTGACAATGAATGTGCTGAGATGTAGAACATGGCTTTTTATACATATTAACCTAAATGATTTATTTATCTTTAATAATTTCGATCATATTAAAACAACTGCTGATATGCAATCATTAAACTGTATATTCCATACATAATTATCATAAAGGCCATTGTTTTTTTAAATTTCATGTTAGTTAACAAAGACTTTATTCCAAAAGAACCTAATGAAATACTCAACAATGCCGGCAAGGTACCTAAACCAAAACATGTCATTATCAAGGCGCCACTTAGAGTACTTCCACTCGCTAATGACCAAGTTAAGGTTGAATAAACTAAACCACAAGGTAGCCATCCCCAGATAGCGCCTAATGCTAAAGCTTGTTTAGTATTTTTTACAGGGATAAACCTCTTACTTAATGGTGATAAAAAGCGCCAAAGCACTTTACCTATTTTTTCAACTTTTGATAGCCACATTAGCCATTGACCCAAGTATAAGCCTAGTAATATTAAAAATACTGCGGCGAACAGTCGAAGAAAACCTAAGGGCACACCAATATTTTTTGCAGCAATCGAACTACTAAAACCAACGATACCACCAATTAAGGTATAAGAAAAAATACGGCCAAAATTATAAGCACTGACCAGTTTAAATTGATCACTTACCTTATGTTGAGGAGATATTGCTGATGTTAGCATAGTGGTTATGCCGCCACACATGCCAATGCAATGGCCCGAACCTAATAAGCCAATAATAAAAGCAGATAAATAATCAATACTTAGCATATTAGTTACTTAATACCCGTATCATTGTCTTTTTTTTCTATACTGTTAGTTTCAGTTGAACGCTCAGCGCTTTTATTTTTGTTATCATCAAATAAAATACTCATGCCTTGTTTTTCTAAATCATCAAATTGTTCAGTTTTTACTGCCCAAAAAAATAGATATATGCCTAAGGCCGTTAGTATTATCGCAATAGGGATCAAAATATAAATAATGCTCATTGTCTTTATTCTCTATTTTTGTGTCACGATTATTTTTTGAGTAAACGTAATGAATTGGTGATCACTAATATTGAACTCGCCGACATGCCTATTACAGCCATGTATGGAGTAATGAAACCTGCAACGGCAAGTGGTAATACGATAGCATTATAACCAAATGCCCATAAATAATTTTGCCAAATAATACGGCGTGTTTTACTCGCGACACGTGTCAGCGTTGTTACTGACTTTAAACGATTATTCAATAAAATAACGTCTGCACCGCTTTTGGCTATATCAGTACCACTACCCATCGCAATAGAAATATGAGCTGCGCCAAATACGGGGGTGTCATTTACGCCGTCTCCAACCATCGCAACGGTTGAACCATTGGGTTGTCGCTTAATAATCGCCATTTTATCTGTCGCCGTCAAAGTACTGTGTACTTCATCTAAATGAAGTAACGCTTGAACTTTGTTACATCCCACTGCGTGATCACCTGATAGCATAATGGTATATATATTTTTTTTCTTCAAATTACCTAAGAGTTTTTTAGCATCTTCACGGATCTCATCCGTTAAATAAAATGCCGCCACTAATTTATTATCTTCTAATAATAAACATGAAGCGGTTTCAAATTCAGTTAATTTGTTTGTTTCACTCAGTAACCATTGTGGTTTACCTATCCGATAGTATTTACCATTCACTTTACCCTGAATGCCAAAACCTGATTTAATCTCTACCTGTTCAGTGGTGTATGAATAATCACGAAATGATTTAAACGGTTTGGCTAAGGGGTGTTCTGAATAAGACTCAAGTGCTGCTGCTATAGATAAAACTTGCTGTTTACTATATTTATAATGCTCACTATTAAATAGTTGAGTTCGATTAATAGAAAAATCACCCGAGGTTAAGGTACCGGTTTTATCAAAGGCAATGGTGGTTATCTTAGGTAAGGTCTCCATAACATGTGCTGATTTTATCATGATGCCTTCGCGGTTTAAGCGTGTGGTCGCACAAGTTAACGCAGTGGGTGTGGCAAGAGACAAAGCGCAGGGGCAGGTAGCAACAAGAACAGACAACGTGATCCAAAAGGCTTCCTCAGGTAAATGTTGATGCCAGTATAAAGCGGTACCTATAGCGGTCAGTAAAATAAGAGCAACAAAATATTGTGCTATTTTATCTGATAATTTAGCTAATTTGGGTTTATGTGCTTGAGATGATTCACTTAACCGTATGAGTTGGCTTAAAAAAGAATGTTCACTAGGCTGTTTTACTTCAACGTTAATATTACCGTCACCATTTATAGTACCGGCAAAGACTATATCGCCCACCGCTTTATTTAAGGGTAATTGTTCACCTGATAACATCGCTTCATTAAGCTGGCTACTACCAGAAATAATGGTGCCATCGGCAGGGACAACTTCTCCAGGCTTTATCAAAACAATATCAAGAGGGCAAAGTTTTTTAGCAGGAACCAGTATTTCTTTTTTTATACCGTCTTCATTGATGAGCTTTGTTGCTGTCATTGGCATTAGCTTAAGCAAGTTAGCTGAAACTTCTGCTGCTCGACTTCGTGCTCTAAATTCTAAAAACTTACCAATAAGCAATAAAAAGGTGAACATTGACACCGATTCAAAATACACTTCACCTTGCTGAGTAATGGTCGCCCATGCACTGGCTGAAAATGCGAGAGAAATAGCGATAGCAACCGGTACATCCATCGATAAGCGCTTTATTTTTAACGCATTAATCGCGCCTTTATAAAAGGGTAACGCGCCATAAGTAACAATAGGAATGGTTAAAAATAAGCTTGCATAACGTAAGTATATTAAGTTGTACTCATCCATACCTGAAAAAGCGCCAAAGTATAATCCAAAGGCAATCATCATCACCTGCATCATCAAAATGCCAGAAATACCTAAACGCTTGATGTAATTATTACTTTGAGTTTTGTTCAGTTGTTCTGCGGTACTTGCTTTGAATGGGAGTGCTTGGTAACCAATTTTGGCAATACGGTTAATCAACTCACTCAATTGAACGTTATTATTATCCCAACGAATTGTCGCGCGCTGTGTTGTGGCATTAACATTTATGTTTATTAATCCCTTAACCTTGATAAGTTGCATTTCTATAAGCCAAGCGCAAGCTGCGCAGCTTATGCCATCTACGGTAAGGATAGCTTCATTATAGTCATCGGTTTTATAAGTAAATTCACTTTGTAAGCCGTCATCATCAAGTAGCTTATTACGTTGTAACTGCTCAGGTATAAGCGGTTCACCTTTTTGTGCGGGTGCTGTTCTAAAACGATAATACTCACCTAAACCGTTATCAATAATTGCTTGGGCGACACACTGACAACCAATACAACACATTGGCTGTTGGGTCTGCTCTATTTTCAATGATAAATTTAGGCCATTGGGGACAATTTCACCGCAGTGATAACAAAGTGTTTTCATATATTTAGAGCCAAAAAAATAAGGAGTATTTTATACCTGTATGATGTTTTTAGAGCTTAGGTGAGGTTGCCCTGCACCTAAGTTAGAAGAAGCTATACGATATTAGTTCGCTTCTCTGATATTAGGAATAATATCGATAAACTCACTTTGAGGTAAGGTGATCGTGTTTTGAATTTTCCAGTGGTTTTCAAAAGGGGTAATCGTTAGGCGCCACTTTCCTTTTACGGGTTCATCAAAAACATGTCTAAAACTACCATTGCCATCAGCAGTGAGTGCTAAATAGAAATCTCTATCAGCAAGAGTGGGGTGATAAAAATTAAGATTTAAAACAGGAAATACTTTTTCAATACCTGTAGGTTTGATAACTAACTCGTTATTTACCAGCTTTAATGCAAAACGCATCCCTAATTTTTGTGCAAGCTTTACTTTAGAGACTTCTAAATTAATTGCTTTACCTTTTTTGTAGTAATCTCCAACCACTAATGGGTCAGGGTTAGTGTTAGCGATAATATAAGTTGCAATACCAGCAACAACTGCAGTAGCAGGGAGAATAAAAACGAACCAAGCCCAAGGCTCTTTATACCAAGATGTTTTCATGTAAAAATTTCAGTTGATAAAAGTGATTGTATTATACGACTTTTTTACAATGGGAACTATTAAAAAACCATGATTTAACGACTTTTAGTCAGATAAAAGATATAAAAAAAGCCTTGCAGTAATTAAACCACAAGGCTGTATTTTTAGGTCTAATTGAAAGGTTTATTTTTGAGATAAACTGTAAACATAGGCACTAACAACATGTATCTTTTGCTCGCCTAGAATATCTTTCCATGCTGGCATTACACCGGCGCGGCCATTTTTTATTGACGACTCAACAGCTCGTTGAGAACCACCATATAGCCAAATGTTGTCGGTTAAGTTTGGGGCACCTAATGGAATACCCATCGCTAAACTGCCTTTACCGTCAGCACCATGACAAGCTGCACATAATGCAAATTTTTCTTTACCTGCTGCAGCACTTTCAACGTCAACTTCACGGCCACTCAAACTCAGTACATAAGCGGTAACCTCTTTTACGCCTTGGTCACCGCCTAATGCTGCGCCCCAAGCGATCATGCCATTAGCATTACGACCGTATAAGAGAGAATGTTTAATTGATTCAGGATCACCACCGTATAACCAGTCTTTATCCGTTAGGTTAGGGAAGCCCGTTGTACCACTCGCATTTGAGCCATGACACTGAGAACAGTTTTGTAAAAATAGGCGTTGGCCCACTTTTAAGGCTTCTTCATCAGTGGCAAGATCTTCTATGGTACGTGCAGCATAGCCATCAAAAATTGGACCGTACTTTATGTCAGCGGCTTCAATTTCTCGATCGTATTGCACTAAATAACCATTTTCTTTTGCTGCGATTACTTGTGCCTTTGACTCTGCGAGATTCAAAATCCCTTGGTTAGAACTTTTCCAACCAATAAAGCCTGTCCAATTACCTAAACCATAGAGCGCTAGGTAACCAAAAGCCCAGATAATTGTTAACAAGAAGAATGTACTCCACCATTGTGGTAATGGGTTGTTTAATTCTTCGATGCCATCAAAAGTGTGTCCCATTGACTCACCTTCAGGAACACCTGCAAAGTTCTTTAAACAATAGCGTAGTAGTGTAAAACAACCCACTAAAGTACCTAGGGTTAGAACCCAAACCCATATATTCCAGAAGCTAGACATTTTTATTAGTCTCCTGTTTGCTATTCACGTCATTAAGTTCAGTCTTTTCTTTATCTTCTTCGAAGATAGAGTTCGCTGCTTCATCAAAAGCGTTTTTACGCTTTTTAGAATAAGACCAAACCACAATAATAATAAATAGTGCCAATATTAATAAAGCTATTAACCCTCTGAGGGTGCCATAATCCATCATCATTATTTCAACGCATGACCGAGAGATTGCAAATAAGCAATAAGAGCTTCCATTTCCGTTTTATCTTTAACAGCAGCTTTAGCACCAGCTAAATCATCTGCAGAATATAACGGGATACGATTACCTTGTTCATCTTTATGGCTGCGATTGCGCGTTAAGAAATTAAATGTTGCTAATTTCCTTTCGGTTAATTCACCGTCTAACTTGTTTTCAGCTAACCATTTAAATGACGGCATGTTTGATTCTGGAACCACTGAACGAGGGTCAAGCAAATGAGCTCTATGCCAATCATCACTATAACGACCACCAACACGGGCTAAATCAGGACCAGTACGTTTAGAGCCCCATAAAAAAGGATGCTCCCAAACGCCTTCACCAGCAACAGAGTAATGACCGTAACGCTCTGTCTCAGCACGGAAAGGGCGGATCATTTGACTGTGACAAACGTTACAACCTTCACGGATATAAATATCACGACCTTCCATCTCTAAAGCGGTATAAGGTCTAAGGTTATCAACAGGCGTAGTGGTTGCTTTTTGAAAAAATAACGGCGTTATTTCTACTAAACCACCGATACTTATTGCAAGAACAGTGAAAATAGCAAACAAACCAACGCTTTTTTCAAATTTTTCATGTTTATTTTTCATAGTCGGCCTCCTAACCTATTGCTACAGGCTTAAGACTGTCGTCTTTAGCATAGATAGTTTTGAACATGTTGTAAGCCATTAATAAGAAACCAGCGACAACTAATACTCCACCAACGAAACGGATAAAGTAGAATGGATATGAAGCGGTTAAACTCTCAACAAAACTGTAAGTTAACGTACCGTCTGTATTAACAGCTCTCCACATTAACCCCTGCATAACACCTGAGATCCACATAGCAACTATGTATAAAACGATACCCGTTGTGTGTAACCAGAAATGCACATTGATTAATTTAATACTGTACATACGACCTTGATTAAAGAGTACTGGAATTAAGTGGTACATAGCACCAATTGAAACCATTGCTACCCAACCTAAAGCGCCAGAATGAACATGACCGATAGTCCAATCTGTATAATGAGATAACGCATTTACAGATTTAATCGCCATCATTGGTCCCTCAAAGGTAGACATACCGTAGAAAGACAAAGAAACAATCAGAAAACGTAAGATAGGGTCATGACGAAGTTTATGCCATGCACCAGAAAGCGTCATAATACCGTTTATCATACCACCCCAAGAAGGAAGGAATAACACGATAGACATAACCATACCTACAGACTGAGCCCAATCTGGAAGCGCTGTATAATGTAAGTGGTGAGGACCAGCCCAAATGTATAATGATACTAATGCCCAAAAATGAACAATAGACAAACGATAAGAGTAAACAGGGCGCTCAGCTTGTTTTGGTACGAAATAATACATCATACCTAAGAAACCTGCAGTCAATAGGAAACCAACGGCATTATGTCCATACCACCATTGCATCATTGCATCGATAGCGCCTGAGTAGATGGAATAAGATTTCATCAGAGAAACCGGTATTACCATTGAATTACCAATGTGTAGTACAGCAACGGTAATAATGAAGCCACCGAAGAACCAGTTAGCAACATAAATATGCGATGTTTTACGTTTAACAAGTGTACCAAAGAAAACAATGGCATAACTAATCCATACAACGGCAATTAAAATATCAATTGGCCATTCTAATTCAGCATATTCTTTACTTGAGGTATAACCCATAGGAAGGGTGATTGCAGCAAGTACAATAACTAATTGCCATCCCCAGAAGGTAAATGAAGCAAGTTTGCCGCCAAATAGTGTTGTTTTACAGGTTCTTTGAACAACATAATAGGAAGTAGCAAATAAGGCACTTGTACCAAATGCAAAAATAACCGCATTAGTGTGAAGTGGACGAAGACGGGAGTAGGTTAACCAAGGTGTTTCGAAATTCAACGCAGGCCAAATTAATTGAGCCGCAATTAGAACACCAACAAGGGTACCCACGATTCCCCATATTACTGTCATTACAGTAAATTGACGTACAACATCAAAATTGTAGTCTACTGATGACGCATTACTTTGAGACATGTTATGGTTTCCGCAGTTATAATTATTAACGTAAAACGATTTTTTATTACTAAAAAAAACTAAGTGCTAATGCTAGTTATAGTTGAAAATATAAATTTTACCTAGCGATAAAAAATCTCCGGTATATAGTAATAATTTTGTAGTGAAAAGTCATTAAAATATGCAGTGAATGTTGTTGTAGATCAATAATATTTCAAGGCTTTGTATAAATAATACACATAAAGCATTAAAGAGAGTATTTCCCATTAAAATATCAATCTATAAAAGTCTATTTATCGTTTCTTTTTTATTCAGTAGTGCTGGCTGCGAACCTAATCGTGTCATTGAAGAAACAAAGCGGCCATTTCAATGTATTCCTTCACAAAGTACTTGTGAAGTTGATACTACATTTGGCACGCTTTTAGTTAAGTTTAATGTCGATAAAGTGCTGACAGAACGACCTTTTAATATACGAGTGGAATTTAAAAAAGATCATTTACTTAACGATAACATCCGCCCTGAAAATTCATATACTATCGTTGGCTATATGGAAGGAAAAACCATGTTTATGGGCAAGATACCCTTGTTATTTACCGACAAAGCTAAAAATACCCCCCCTTATTTTATTGCACAAACAATGTTAGGCAGTTGCTCTGAAGATAATATGACGTGGCGGTTGTGGTTAACTATAGAAAATAAAGTCGCTAGTAAAAGCAATGGTTCAACAACTTTTTTTATCGATTTTGATTCTACTCGTTTTTAGTACATTATTAGCCTAATAAAAGCCAAAGTGCGACAATCATCATTAAACAAGCTGATATTTTATTGAGGTGGGATATTTTGTTGTTTTTTGTTAAGTATCGCGCCAATGTTTTGCCACCTGTTGCATATAATGTCATGCAAATAAACTCTGATATAAGAATTATCGCCACAAGAATAATAAGTTGTGGCACTAATGATTGTTGGCTATTTATGAAGGGTGGTAACAAAGACACCATAAAAGCCCAGCCTTTAGGGTTTGATATTGCTGTAATAAAACCTTGTTGTAATAATCCTTTCTTAGATATATTTTGAGTTTTACCACTCTTATCAATTGATAGTTTACCTTTGGCTTGCCACATATTAATAGCTATATACGTTAAGTAACCCGCTCCAAAAATTTTTAAAAATGTAAAAACTTCTGGGTAACTGAGCATTATTTTCGCTACACCTAAAACAGCAGCAATGGCTACAAGAGCAACACCAAGTAATTCACCCCACATCATCCAAAGCGTTTTTTTATAACCCACAGAAATGCCTAGAGTCATTGCTAGTGTCATGCACATACCCGGTGATATAGAAATAAGAAAAATAGTCGGGATGAAAAGTGCAAGTAACGTAAAATCTACCAAAACAGGGTCTCAATAATTGTGCAGAGATAAAGTTATAAGTATTCTAACGTAATTATAAAGCTTTTCCTTTAATTAATTGCCGCCGTTGTTTCAATTTTGGAGGGGTGTTCTACTAAGGTGAATTGTGTGTTGTTATCACCGTAAATAAACTACAGCGTTGCCAAGTAGCAGGGATTTTCCAAGTATTATCTTCTTCAACCGAATAAACATGACGCTTGTTTGCACAACGGACATCCAATTTGTGCAAAGAACCTTTTATATTAAGTAAATTTTATTATCCATTCATTTTAACTACATAAAACAGGCAATCATTTAAAGCGATAGCTTTCTTATCTGTCGCCATAAAAATACGTAAATCAACAGCACACCTTAAAATATTTTTCTGGCAGCTAAAATAATCACTTATAACGTTATTGCCATGCTCATTAATGAGTTCAAAATTATTAAGTCCTTTGTCATCAACCCAGCCCAGCATTTGATCTTCTCGGGAAATTCCATAATTTAGCTGTTCAATATTTGATTTTATACAAACGCCAGTAAACCCTTCATCATGGTCGCCATAAGATAAGCCTGTGTTTGGTTTTAATACCAAACGTAAGGGTTTATAAATAATATCAACCGATCTGTTTTGTTGAAAATTTTTCGACTCTTTATTTAGAGTTAATTGCTTTAAACCTTCATAAGCCACATGATGAGATTGCTCGTCGGTACTACCACCACATTTAACCGTTATCATCGGACAATCGAACTTTTGTTCCATTAACGTGCCTAACTGCAAACCCGATAAAATGATCGTTTGGCAAAAATAAGAAGTTATTGATAATGTTTCAGGGGTGATTATTGGTGCTACCGCAAAGGCTGGACCAGACCCAGCACAGTTATGTAAATCGACTACAATTTCAGGTGTTACCTCTTTAATGGCTTGCTCAATAAGTAAAGCGCGACGACAAAAACCACAATTTTCAGTATCATCATCAGAAAAACAACGATTAATATCTTTCCCTCCATCAAGATAGCGTCGACTAAATATTGGCGACATAGTCGCGGCTTCAACCGAACAAATAATAAACCTAACATGGGTGGTGGGAACAGGTAGTTTGTCGTGAGCTGTTAACCAACGGTGCATAGCAATTAATCCTGAAGGCTCATCCCCATGAAGCAATGTCGTAAAAACACGACATTTATCTTCATCATCACCCGTAATATCAATTACTGTAGGTCCCGTAAGTGTCATTAAGAACTGAATATAGTCAGCTTTTAGTACAAGAGGACTTGGATTTTTCAAATAAGTGATTTCGTCAAAGTCTATGTCCATTAGAATGCCTAATATGCTCTGTATTAAAGTGATAATAATGAACAGCTACCTTACTTTTACAGTAAAGTCTCTGCCGCAGATGGTACGATACAATGAGCATGTCACAACTTGTAGTTAGTCTTTGTTGATTAAGGTCAATAATAATGAAGTAAAGATGAATTAGTTTTATCTATCGAGGAAAATTAATCACTTATTAATCACTTATTAATCACTAATAGGCTACTTGGACTTGTTGGAAGCTTATTTTCTACACACTTTATTTTATGGCTTCATTTGAGTGTTTGGCTATGGCATCGTTGCATTTACCGAGTAAATCGGGTTTCGTTATGACTAAGTTTGTCGCTATTATGAGTTACCTTACTGTGATTGGTTGGTGTATTGCGAGCCTACTTCATAGTTATAATCGGTCAAGTTTTCTACCTTTTATCTAAAGCAATCTTTAGGGCTTATCTTAACTTTTACATTGTTATTTTTTAGGCAAATATTCTCAAGCACATTTATATGTTATTCAATAAAATAAAGATGTTTTT
Source organism: Colwellia sp. Bg11-12 (assembly GCF_014076955.1). Lineage (NCBI taxonomy): Bacteria > Pseudomonadati > Pseudomonadota > Gammaproteobacteria > Alteromonadales > Colwelliaceae > Colwellia > Colwellia sp. Bg11-12. The sequence continues at coordinate 28,188 of NZ_JACGUZ010000061.1, read as the reverse complement.
AGAAAAAATAACTCGGTGATTTCGATAGCTTTATTTGTATTGTTATGCTTAAATTTAGCCAGAAAATATTGTCTCTAAGGTCTTCATATTGTTCTATCTTTATCCGGCTAATAAAATGGAAAATTTATTAGCACTTCTTGATAAAATCCAACAGGTTTCACCACTCCCTATCTTCAGCCAAGAAATGATTGTTGTGCAAAATGCCGGTATGCAGCATTGGCTTAACATGTCGTTAGCTCAGCAACGCGGTATTAGTATGAATATTGGTTACGCGTTACCTTCACAGTTTTTGTGGAAGCTTGTTAGAAGTATGGCTAGCGACGATAACGTGCCAGAGCAGTCACCGTTTTCTCGTGAAGTACTTTCATGGCGAATAGATGCCCTTATTGGCAGTAAAATTGTTATCGACGACCCCGATTTTTCCAGTGCAACACAATACTGGCTAGGGACATCTACCGACACCAAAGACGCTGATATAAGCGATAATATTAATGAGTCTCCAGTCACAAAAGAGCAAGATTACTCAACCGTATTTAGTGATAAACAAACATTAAAACGTTATCAGCTGGCGTGCCAATTAGCCGATTTATATGAGCAATATTTAATTTTTAGACCGCAATGGATAAATGATTGGCACCAAGGTAAAGCCAGTAAAAGTTTCTCTCACCAAAAACAAGCGGTAGAAGTAGAGAAATGGCAGGCAAAATTATGGCAATTGTTAACCGAAGAACAAAGCTATGATCCACTCGAACTCGTTAATAAAGCCATTGAAAATATAGCCACGAAAAAACATTTATTACCACCACGCTTATCCTTTTTTGGGATTAATGCCATGGCACCGATGTGGTTGTCTTTCATCGAAGCGGTAAGCGAACATCTTGATGTGCATTTTTTCCATCTCAACCCTTGTTTTGATTATTGGGGTGATATTCAATCAGAAAAGCAAGCGATTAACGTATTAACAAAATGGGTTAAGGGCCACGACGATATTACCGTGAATGTGGGTAATCCGCTGTTGGCTAATTTGGGTCAACAAGGACGTGAATTCATGGCCTTGCTTAACGACTATTCAACCGTAAATATTGAGGTTTTTGATACCATTGTTAAGGGTGATGAAGCAGAAAGTTTATCGGTATTACACCAAGTTCAACAAGATATTCTGACCTTAACCGATCCAAGAGATGCGCCTAAAAATCAGCAAGATAACTCGATTGTCTTTTCCAGTGCTCATAGCGCATTACGCGAAGTACAAGGCTTACACGATTGGCTGCTCCACCAATTTAATGACGATAAAAGCTTAACACCCAAAGATGTCTTGGTTATGTGTCCACAAGTTGAGCAATATGCCCCATATGTCAATGCTGTTTTCGCACGAGGTTGGCAAGACCTAGCAGACAAGATACCGCCATTACCTTGTTCTATTGCCGACAGAGTTAGTAAAGACTCTGAACCTATTGTGGCCGCTTTTACGCAATTACTGAGTTTGCCTGATAGTCGTTTTCAAGTGTCGCAAATTATCGGCATGTTACGTTTACCCGCAATACAAAATAAGTTTTCGCTCAGCCTTGAAGAGCTTGATAAAATTTCTGCTTGGCTCGAACAAGCTTGCGTGCACTGGGGTGTTGACCAACAGCATAAACAACAGGTTTTGCATAGCAAAGAAGTGAATAATGCCTTTACTTGGCAACAAGGTTTATCACGGTTAATGCGCGGCTTTGCTTTTGCTGATAGCCCAATGTTTGTTGACGAACAACTGTATTTGCCTAATGTTGAAGGAAACGACGCTATTTTATTGGGTAAATTAATGCTGATCATCGAGCAACTACAGCATTTTTCCCAGCACCTTGCTCAAGAAAAGTCGGCAAGCAAGTGGCAACAATTTTTATTATCCCTGTTAAATAGTCTGTTCGAGGTTACCGATGAAAACGCTTTTAACGTTATAGATCAAGCCATAGGTGCGTTGGTTGAATATTGCCAACACGCTGATTACCAGCAAAAAATCAGCTTGGGTGTCGTACGAGACTTTCTTACTAATCATTTTAGTCAGCCAGATCCCGGTCGTCAGTTTATGGTTGGGCAAATTACTTTTTGCTCCATGTTACCGATGCGCAGTATTCCTTTTAAAGTCATTGCCATTTTAGGTTTGAACGACGGCGAATTTCCGCGACAGCGTCAACCGTTAGGTTTTGACCTTATGGCCAGTAGCAAAAGTGAATTGGGTGATAGATCGCGCCGTGGCGACGACAGATACTTATTTTTAGAAGCAATAATATCAGCACGCCAGTCATTATACTTAAGCTATCAAGGGCGTAACATTCGTAATAATAATGAAAAACAGCCGTCAATAGTTCTCAAAGAATTAATGGAATACCTTGAAGCGGGTTATGGTTGGCAGCTGCATAATAGCGACAGCGTCATTGAAAAAAACGATAGTGATGATCGATCTTCAGATATTAAACAATTACCCATGCAAGCTTTCAGCGAGCACAACTATTTGGGGCAATTGAAAAGCTTCGACCCTCATTGGCTGAAACTTAAATCAGCTAAAAAATCAGCACAAACCGATACCTTACTTTTACCGGTTGAGATAACACCAGATAACGAAACTAAAGTTGTTGATATAAATGACTTGATCCGTTTTTTTCAGCACCCCGCGAAGGCCTTTGCTCAACGGCATTTACAGTTGTTTTTTGAAAGTCGAGAGACGCAGCTTGATGATACTGAGCCATTTAGTGAAAACTTCTTGCAGAGTTACTTATTACGTCAGCAGCTTTTAGCGCTTTATTTAGTGGGTAGCAACGAGCAAGAGATAACTTCTGCGGTGAGTGCTGCAGGGGTAAGTGGCGTTTTTCCAGATTTACCCAGCACAAATGACAGTTTAGAGCGCTGGCGTGATGACAGTGAGAATTTTAGTGAATTTATTCGCACGGAAAGTCAGCTAACGACAGCTGACGCGCCAATTACTTTTATTAATGCCGAGCTCGACTTGGTTCTTGCAAATAATAGCCACTTCGTTCTTGATGCCAATTTTCCTGTCCAAGAAGATAGTTTGATGTTCTATCGAAGCTCTTCCGCAAAAGGTAAAGACTTATTTGGTCTTTATTTGCATCAACTCATTCTTCAATGTTGGCAAGACCATGCAGCGACATTGAACACCGCTGATCTTACACAAGAGCAAAGCATGCTCGCGCAGGTAAAAATAACCAAAGGTTTTTACTTTGATACAAAAAATCAAAAACCAACCCAATACCGCTTTAGCCAATTAGACAATGCTCAGGCGCATTTAGCTTTTATTGTTGAAACTTATCTCAAAGGGCAGCAGCAAGCTTTACTGCTTAACACCGAATTAGTCGAAAAGTTCTTTAAAGCGAAAGCCTTTCAACAAAGCCACTTTGAAAAAATATGGTCAGACAATAGCAGCATGCTCAGTGTGATCAAACCCTTAGGACAAGACCCTTACATGCATTACTTCTGGCAACAATGTCCTGAGTTTTCTGAGCATCAGCCAACGTTTACTGCACTTTATCAACCGATGTGGCAAGCTCAGGAGCAAATAAAATGAAGATGAATAATCTGATTGCTCACGAAATCCCTCTGGTAGGAAAACATCTCATTGAAGCGAGTGCGGGCACCGGTAAAACCTTTAATATCACCCGTTTATATTTACGATTATTACTCGAAAAGCAATTACCTGTTGAACAAATATTGGTCATGACCTTCACAAAAGATGCGACTGAAGAATTACGTGGGCGTATTGACAACTTTATTCGACAGGCATTAAGCGAGTGGGATGCACTCATTGTTGAAGATGAGTTCTTTAAGTCGATCAGTACACATATTGATGGAAAATCGGCAAAAATACGCTTGCGCCAAGCACTGTTATACCTTGATGAAGCCGCTATATTCACTATTCATGGGTTTTGTAAGCGCGTATTAAGCCAGCATGCTTTTGCCAGCGGTGTCGCTTTTAATGCACAAATGGAAACCAGTTGCCAAGACTTAGTGTTACAAGCTTGCCAAGATTGGTATCGAGTGTTAGCCAAAGATAGCCCCGAGCAGTTTACGCAAGTGATGCAGTTTTGGCAAAATCCGCTCAGTTTTCTCAGTCAATTTTCAAAAGCTATTAGCAAACAAAATACGCTTGATGTTGTTAACGTTGATGAGATAGAGCAACAATTTACCGAATTAACTCAGCAAGCGCTTGATAACTTAGAAAATAACGTACCGCTACTGACTCAGTATCTTATCGATGTTAAAAAAGGCGCAGAAAGGGAGAAACGCCAGCAAGAACTTGATGCGTTAGTGCAATGGTTACATCGCTTGGTTGATGATATTACCGTGGGTAATGAAAAAATGCCTGACGCTTTTATTGACGGTAAACGTTACGCTCGCTCGGCGGGTAAAGTTGAACTGTTAGCGGTATTTGAACCAGTAAAAACCGTTAAAGCTGAATTAAAATCGTTAGCTAAGAAAATTGAAAAAGCGAAAGCACTCGTAATTGTCCGCCAAGGTATTTATCAAATACGCATCAGTATTGAAGAACAAAAAAACAATGCCAATATATTAAGTTTTGACGATCTTATTTCGACACTTGCTCATTGTTTACAAGCAAAAAATAGCAACGCGGAAATACTGGCGCAAACGTTATTTGAACAATATCCCGTGGCATTAGTCGACGAATTTCAGGATACCGATCCCTTACAATTTTCGATACTTGAAGCTATTTATTATCATCAAAATCAAGCCGCTCTGTATATGATTGGTGATCCTAAACAAGCGATTTATGGATTTCGTGGTGGTGATGTTTTTGCTTATTTATCAGCGCGTAAAGATTGCGATTATCAATGGCTAATGGATACTAACTGGCGTTCTACGCCTGCTATGATCACCGGTTATAACCGCTTGTTTTATGGTGAAGCCATTAAAGACGCCGTAGACGTTATAGAGGGAAATAGTCATGTTTTTGGTTACGACATTCCTTATATTCCCGTGAAGGCTTCGCCACCAGCGCTTAAAAAACATCACACTAGTGCAGACAACGCCTTACAGTTTATTCACTTTGTTGATGAAGAAGCCAAAAAATCGGTCGCGCAAAGTTTTCGCCCGGTTATGGCCACGTGGTGTGCTAACGAAATTATTCGTTTACTGAGTACCCCTGCCACAGAAAGTTGTGAGCAATTGACCTCGAAAGATATTGCTATTCTCGTGCGTGATGGCGCTGAGGCCAGAGATATTAAGCAAGCCTTAGAAAATGCCAACTTAGCGTCAGTCTTTATGAGTAATCGCGCTAACTTGATGAAAAGCGAACAAACACATCAATTAATACAGTTACTTAAAGGCATCTTGTTTGTTGAAAATGAACGTTATTTCAGTGCCGCAATTGCTTGTGATTTACTCAATTATCATCCTAAAGCATACCGTGAATTACAAGCTGATGAACTCGCTTGGCAAGCCTTGAAATTTGACTTTGAACAACTGCGTAATGAATGGCTGTATAAAGGTTTTATTTCGATGGCATTAAAATTAATGCATGACCATTTCTGTATATCAGATGAAAACCAAGATCGTATTTTGACTAACTTATTGCATTTATTTGAAATACTGCAAACGGCCAGTCAACGACATCGTCAACCGCAAGAATTATTGTATTGGCTTGAACAACAAAGCCGCGTCGACGACCCTGAAATTGAAGCTGAATTACGTTTAGAAAGTGACGACAATTTAATACGTATTATTACTCAACATGGTTCAAAAGGTTTAGAGTATCCCGTAGTGTTTGTGCCGTTTGCAACAAGGCATAAAGATCCACTTAAGTTTGGTGTAAGCGCTGTTACTTTTATTGAATACCATGACGACAATCTAGAGTTAAAATTAAGCTTAGACGGCTCAGAACATGCTAAGGCGTCAATGGCTAATGAAGCATACGCAGAAGCTATTCGTTTATTGTATGTTGCGGTAACCCGTGCAGAAAGGCGCTGTTATATATTAACGGCAAGCTTTGATAAAGCACAATATTCTCCTCTTGGCAGTGCCTTAAAATGGCAAGCAGAACAAGATATCGAAGAAAACTTATTACAGTTGGTAAATGATGAACCTAACAGCATAAGTTTAGTGCGACTTTCTAGTGTTGAAAATGCGAGCGAACTTATTGCGCAGCAAGCCCCGCTATCTGAAATTAGCCAAATTAGTGGTGAAGTTGCGCATTTTAACGGCAAAATAGAACGTGATTGGTGGCTAAGTTCATTTTCAGCATTAAGCCGAAATTTACGCCACGGCGGTGTATCTTCGCCTGATCGCGACAATTCACTGGAGAAAGTGGCAAGTGCTGAACTGCAGTCAAGTGCGCTTCAAGCCAGTAGTTTATTGCGTTTTAATTTAGCAAAGGGCGCTCATACCGGCAATTTATTACATGATATTTTAGAGCACACAAATTTTAATGCGCCTGACTGGCAAGAAGCCATGCATTGGCCGTTACAAAAGTATGGTGAATTAACGCCAGGTTACCAGGCAGAAGATCTGCAACTTTGGCTTGAACAAATGATCAACGCACCACTAAACTTTGATGCAGCAGGCAATGTTGCAGTTCTCACGGCGTCTTCTAGTGACGCGTTACCTATGCGTGGGGCAGAGGCATTTAGTTTAGGTGATTTACAACAACAACAAACGCTACGAGAAAGTGAGTTTTATTACCCAATGTGCTCAGCGAGCACTGAAAAATTAACCCATATATTGTCTAAACATCGCAATATGCACAGTAAATCATCTCAGCAATCAACGGTACGTTTACCGGCATATCAACAGCTAAAAGGTATGATGCATGGCTTTATTGATTTGATTTTTGAGCACAACAATAAATATTATATCTGTGATTATAAGTCAAGCCACTTAGGTAATGACTTTAGTGACTACAGTCAACAAGCCATGAAAGACAATATTGAAAAAAATCACTATGACTTGCAGTACCTTATTTATGCTTTAGCCCTACATCGTTACTTAAGTTATAGCCTCGAAAATTATGACGTAAACACACATTTTGGCGGTGCTTACTATCTGTATTTACGTGGAATGACAGATGAAGAGCAACATAAAAATTGTGGTGTGTATTATCGAAATATTGGCGTTGAAGAACTTGAAGAACTAGACCAATTGTTTCTAGGAGAAATATAAAATGACCGCGCTATATAAGCAATTTCATTATGCTCAAGAGCAACTTAATAACATTGAAGCGGTTGACTACTTTTTTGCGAAAGAAATTCAACAAAGTCTTGCTAAAAACGATACAAATAATAATCAACAAATTTTTCATTTGCTTATCGCGCTCAGTGAAAGCCTTAGAGCAGGACATAGCTGTTTGCCTATCGCCACTCTGGCTAATACATGCTTTGGCTATAGCTGCGATAAACAAGGCATTGTTACCCATCATGGTTTTACTTTTGACAATGCACCCGATTTGGTTGCGTTATGCCAGAAATTGTCTATGACTGCCCAGGACAATCAAGCGATTGTTTTTCATGATAATAAGTTGTATTTACGTCGTTATTATCACTTTGAACAAGCACTATTACAGTTTATTTCAGCTAAAAGTGCCCAACAGAACGATGTAAACCTACAAGCATTTGACTCAGCTGACATTAAAAATTGCTTAGCGGTATTATTTCCAGCAGAAATGTCAGAGCAGAGTAACGATGAAATAGACTGGCAAAAAGTAGCTGTGGCCAATGCGATTAACAAAAAATTCAGCATTATCGCGGGCGGTCCGGGCACTGGAAAAACCTATACGGTGACCAAGTTGTTAGCTGCTTTGGTGATGTTAAATTCATCTGAACAGTTAACGCCAAATAAGCATGTTAATAAAGAGATAAAAATAGCTTTAGTTGCACCAACCGGAAAGGCAGCCCAACGTTTGTCAGAGTCAGTCACTAATGCTTTGCATGGTTTTAAAGGTCAAATTAGCGAGCAGGTTTTAGCTAAAATTCCCCATGAGGCACAAACACTCCATCGTCTTTTAGGTGTTATTCCCAATAGTGTTAATTTTCGTCACCACCAAGACAATTTACTTAATATTGATGTACTGTTGATTGATGAGGTTTCAATGGTCGACTTAGCCTTAATGGTCCGTGTTTTTAGAGCACTGCCAAATCACTGCCAAGTGATACTTTTAGGTGATGCAGACCAATTGCCATCGGTTGCTGCAGGCAGTGTGCTTAATGATTTAGCCCCTAAGCCACACCGAGGTTATAGTCGCGAAAATCAACAGTATTTATCAGAAACTACCGACTTCCCCAACTTACCCCAGTGGAAAAAATCGCCTAAATCCTTAGCCGTAACGTTGCCCGCTGACCACGTGGTGTTTCTTGAAAAAAGTAGACGCTTTGATGGTGAAGGAGGTATAGGAAAAATAGCGGGGCATGTTATTAATGGCCGTTTTAACGAAAGTTGGCAGTTATTAAATGAACCGTTATTAGTCGGTGATGATAACGAAAGCACGTTTCAACACCAGAGAACTTTACGCTTGCTTGCCGGTAAACCGAGCGAATGGTTGGCTGACTTAGTACAACGTTATTATGTTCCTATTTTCGCACAAAAAACGGTCTCAGCAGCTTTTAAACAATTACAACAGTTTCGTATTTTATGCGCGACTCGTGTTGGTGAACAAGGGGTTGAGTCGTTAAACGAGCAAGTACAGCATATATTAGTTAAACACGGGCATATAAACGCATTTGACACCCGTTATTGCGGTCAACCCATTATGATAAATGTTAATAATTATGCCCTAGGTTTATATAATGGCGATATTGGCTTATTGTGGAAAAATGACGCAGGGCATTTAATGGCTGTTTTTGAACAAGCCAACAATGAATATAAATGGGTTAATCCGGCACGTTTACCCCAACATGAAACCGTTTATGCCATGACTATTCATAAAACACAAGGCAGTGAATTTGAACATGTGGTAATGGTATTACCAGAGCAAACAGACAATAAACTGCTTTCAAGAGAATTAATGTATACCGCGATCACCCGCGCTAAGCAAAAGCTTAGTGTCGCCGCCTTAGCGAATGTTTGGCGACAGGGAGTTACCACAAAAACGATTCGCTATTCAGGTGTCGACCTTTATAAAAAATAAAGCGATGGAAAGCGGTTTCCTCAGAGAAATTACGTTAGAATGTCGCTTGAATTTTAGTGACCCCATTAATAAGTGGTAGCATGACGTTAAAAGACATAAATAAAAAAACGTATCGTAGCAAGCTTAATCAAGTGATTGTTGGCTTCATTATTACCTTAGCGATATTAGCCATTGCCTTTGGTGCAATATTGATTGCAATATTCGCGGATCCATTAGCCCTTGATACGCTCGCTAACGCCACGACAGCTTCAGCTGAACAAGGGAGTAATTTTCGCTATAACTTTTTAGGCGTTATTTTGGCATTACTGGCGTGTGCAGCGATATTACAACAATTAAAAAACACACCATTTTTTAATGAAATTTATTATGTTTGGCAACTCAAGCAAATTCAAAATATTATTTATCGCCGCTTAAAAAAGATTAAGCAAGCGAGTGTTAACGGTGATGAAAAAGCGTTAATTGTTTTAAAGTTTTATTATGCGAGTTTAAAGCAGCTTTATAACCTAGACGACAATACCCTTACCATGTCGTCGTTAGAGGCTGATATTGTTCTTCTTGACCAGTTAATTATTGAACATGGCAAAGAAATTAGTACCGAGCAGTTTACGAAGGTGTTACTTTCAAGCTATAAATAATAAAACGTTAACTTAACATTTTTAACAAAGGGAATTATTATGATTGGTTACGTCACCTTAGGAACAAATGATTTAGCAAAAGCTGTGACATTTTATGATGAGCTGTTCGCTTCAATTGGCGCAGGGCGCTTTTTAGAAACCGACCAGTTTGTCGCTTGGACTACCGCGCCAGAGCAAGCAGGGCTATGCGTCACTAAACCTTTTAATGAACAGCCAGCAACGGTTGGCAATGGTGTGATGGTCGCAATCGTTTTAGATTCAACAGACAAGGTTGATGCTTTTTATACAAAAGCGCTTGAACTTGGAGCCACGTGTGAAGGCAAACCCGGACCTCGCGGTCTTGATGGTTTTTACGCTGGATATTTTCGCGACCTTGATGGCAATAAGTTAAATGCCTTTTACTTTGATATGAAGTCACAATAAAAGAAGTCCCATGAAAAAAACTAAAAAAATGAAAAATGAAACCGCTTTATTAAAAAAAGCGATTGAAGTTGGTGAAAAATATGCAATGAACCGTGGTTATAACGGTTTCTCTGCAACGAATGCTTCAAAAGATAAAGTTGAAAGCTTGTACCGTTTATTAGTTAACGACAAACTTATTCAAGCATCACCTGCCGACGGTGAAGATTTACAAAGTATGAAACACCGATTAGCGATGTGGATAGCAAAGCAGTTACCTGAAGACCATCCGTTACTTAAACCATAAAGACCTTGTTTGTCTGTAGGTCATTATTCACTTAGTTAGCTATTTATAAATTAAAATGTAGAAAGTAAAATGAATCGTAAGAAAAAAATCAACGCCACATTAAAAAGTAAGCAAAAAAAAGCGAATGCTAAATTGCACACCAGTAATAAGCCTCGTTATATTTCAAAAGCTGAACGAGCACTTCTTGAAGAAAAAGAAGTGTCTGCTCAGGTAACCGATGCCCAGTAACGCAGTGAGTCATTATTTGTTATGTTAGCCAAATTATTAGCTCTCACTAAACCGTCTAGCAAACTTGAAATAAGCGATGTTATTGATGCAGATAGTCATCAATGGATCCTCGATACCTTTTCTTGGGCGCTTAGCCATTTTGATGTGTTAGAATTTAAAAATAACAGTAAGCTTGTGCTCCCTAATAATCAATTTTATCAGGGCAGTGTCAGCAGTGTGCATGAAATGGCGCTGAGTATTTTTAAGCAAACAACCCAATATGCTGGCATGCAAGAGTGGCCTATCCTTTTGGTTACTCCAGAGCGATTTTTTGCTGGCAGTCAACAAATAATCATTCCACCGTTTAACATGGTTGACCATTGCCGAGGTGATAACACACCTTTTGCCAAATTGAACGATGAGGATAGCGAAAAGCTGCAACAACAGCCAATCATGCTTTCTTATCGCGCAAACCAAGTCAACCAACCGCAAGACCTTATTTCTTCTATTGTGCAGAATCTTGCCAATATACTGATTGTTCAACAACGAAGTTTACCTCCGGGCGGAGAAGAATACATTCCACAAGCGGTTGATATTATCGCTTGTTTTATGGGGTTTGGCGTTATATTTAGCAACACCGCTTATCAATTTAAAGGGGGCTGTGGTTCGTGTAATAACCCTAATGCTAATCGCCAATCCGCATTACCAGAAAATGAAACATTGCATGCTTTAGCGTTATTTTGTTTATTAAAAGCGATAAAGCCTAAAGTGGTTAAACCTCACCTAAAATCACATTTACGTAAACAATTTTCGCTTTCATACCATGCATTATCAAACACCTTAAAAAATTCTGCCGATCCCGTTTTACTGTCTCTACTTAACGCACGATAGAATCTTTAATAAAGCCTGATAAACCAGGCTATTTACTTCGTATTGTCTATAAAATAAGCACTCAATCATTAAATGATTTATTTTTACTAAATTCATGATTTATTGAATAAAAGCGACTACAGTTATTTTTATCGCATTGCATTTAAATTTTAATTATTGAGGGGCGTTTATGGAAAGCATACAGGTGAAAGATTATATGAACCATTATCCCGTTACGTTTACTGCTGAAATGGTGGTGGAAGAGGCTGCATTGCGCTTTTTAAAAACAAAGCAAATAGGTGGTCCAGTGATCGATGGTAAAAACCGTGTTATTGGTTTTCTCTCTGAAAGTGATGTTTTAGCAACAATGCTACAGACGATTTATCATAATGAACATGTGAGTGATGTTGCTGCGTTAATGCGCAAAGAAGTATTATCAGTTAAACCCTCTGACAGTGTCATAGAACTTGCGCAAAGCATGTTACAGAATAAACCTAAAGTTTATCCAGTGTTAGACGAAGATGGTATTTTACTGGGTACTATATGTCGTAATGATGTTCTATACGGTATTGATCAATATACTCGAAGTACCTTTAAACCTTAGTCAGCTGAGTTAATTTTATACTGTCTATTTGTACCACTTGATTGAAGTGGTACAGACTTAATAAAGCTGGTAAAATTCCCTTTTGCCTTTTTTGTTTGAGTTCATCTTGTCTTCTGAAAAATCTATCACTACCTCACCTGAGTCTCAGCCCAATCAAGCTATTAATATTGATAAGCTTTTTAGCCGCCTTCAATTGTGTCTAAAGTCTGACCAATTTCGTTTCAAAAAACGTTTGATGTCGAGTAAAAAAGCCACTGATTATGAGAAGCAGCAAAAAACACTTAAGCAAATTTCCGCCCATATTGACGAGTCGATTCAGAAAAAGCAGCTTAAAATTCAAAGTGTGCCTAAAATAACCTATCCAGAAAGTTTACCGGTTTCACAAAATGCTGATCTTATTGCCAAGACCATTATGGAAAACCAAGTGGTTATTATCGCGGGTGAAACGGGCTCGGGTAAAACCACACAAATTCCGAAGATATGTCTGGCTTTAGGGCGTGGTATTGACGGAATGATTGGGCACACTCAGCCTCGTCGTATTGCTGCCCGCACCGTTGCAACGCGTATTGCGGATGAGTTATCGACTAAGTTAGGCGACGCAGTCGGTTATAAAGTTCGTTTTAATGATTTAGTCAGCGATAAAAGCTATATCAAATTAATGACTGACGGTATTTTACTGGCTGAAATGCAGCATGACCGTTTACTGAGAAAATATGATACGTTAATTATTGATGAAGCCCACGAACGCAGTTTAAATATAGATTTTTTACTGGGTTACTTGCGAGAAATATTACCGAAACGCCCTGATTTAAAAATCATTATTACCTCGGCAACTATCGACCCTGAAAGATTTTCAAAGCATTTTGCTTCAGCCTCAGGAAAGCCTGCGCCTATTATTGAAGTATCAGGGCGTACCTTTCCCGTTGAAATACTTTATCGTCCGCTTAATGCTGATAATAATGATGAAACGGAAGAAGTGAGCAGCAATGATATCATCAGTGGTATTTTGCAAGCTGTTGACGAGCTGGGTCATATTAGCCAGGGCGATATTCTTATTTTTCTCAACGGTGAGCGCGAAATACGTGACGCAGCTTTAGCATTAGAAAAAGCGAATTTACGTCATACTCAAGTGCTGCCTCTGTATTCACGATTAACAGTGCAAGAGCAAAATAGAATATTTCAACCTCACAGTGGACGTAATATTGTGCTTGCCACTAACGTTGCTGAAACCAGCTTAACGGTACCTGGTATTAAATACGTTATTGATCCCGGTACTGCGCGTATTTCTCGTTATAGTTACCGCACTAAAGTACAGCGACTGCCTATTGAAGCTATATCACAAGCTAGTGCTAATCAAAGAGCAGGGCGTTGTGGCCGTGTTTCTGCTGGTGTTTGTTTACGTTTATACAGTGAAGATGATTTTCTGGGGCGTCCTGAGTTTACCGACCCAGAAATATTACGTACCAACCTAGCCACCGTTATCTTACAAATGCTGGCGCTTGATTTAGGTGAAATAAGCGACTTTCCCTTTGTACAACCACCAGACAACCGCAATATTAATGACGGTGTTTCTTTACTGGAAGAATTAGCCGCGATTGAGAAACAACCAAATAAAATTGTCTTAACTAAAGCGGGGCGCATGTTAGCAAAGTTTCCAACAGACCCACGCTTATCAAAAATGATTTTATCAGCGATTGATTTAGGCTGTATCGAGCAAATATTTATTATTGTCAGTGCGGTCAGTATTCAAGACCCACGTGAACGTCCACATGAAAAGCAACAAGCGGCCGACGAAAAGCATAATCGCTTTAAAGACAAAGAATCTGACTTTATTAGTTTACTTAATTTGTGGCATTACATTGAACAGCAGCAAAAAGCTCTGACCAATAACCAATTTCGAAATATGTGTAAAAAAGAGTTTTTAGCTTATATGCGTATTCGTGAATGGCAAGATATTTTTAGTCAGCTCAAATATTCATTGCGTGATTTAAGTATTCCAATGAGTCGTATTGAATATACGCCACCGTCACTTGATGCGAATAACAATGATGCGGGTAAAAACAAAGCGCCCACAGAAAATAATAATAATGACATTCTTCATCAAGCGATACTCTCTGGCTTGCTTAGCCATTTAGGACAACTTGACGAAAATAGAGAATATAAAGGCGCGCGTAATAGCCGATTCTTTATTTTTCCGGGATCGGGTGTGGCGAAGAAGTCGCCTAAGTGGATCATGGCAACAGAGTTGGTTGAAACAAGCCGATTATTTGCGCGCATGGTGGCAAAAATAGAACCACAGTGGATAGAGCCATTAGCGACACATTTAATTAAGCGAAATTATAGCGAGCCGCATTGGGAGAAAAAGCAGGGCGCGGTAATGGCTTACGAGAACGTTATTTTATATGGTTTAACCATCGTAGCAAAAAGAAAAATAAACTTTAACCATATTGAGCCACATACCTGTCGAGAAATTTTTATCCGTGAAGCCTTGGTTAATGGTGATAGCACAATAAATGAAAAATTCTATCAACAAAACCATCAATTAGTTGCCAGTATTGAAAAGCTAGAGCAAAAAGCACGTCGCAAAGACTTTTTAGTAGATGAAGAGCGCTTGGTTGAATTTTATGATGAAAAACTCCCTGAAACCATTGTTTGTCAACGTAGCTTTTTGTCTTGGTGGAAAAAATCTAAACAAAGCGATCCTCAACGTCTGAGTTTTACAGAAGCCTTCTTACTAAACGAAACCTCTAAAACATTATCTGCTAATGATTATCCTGATGTTTGGCAACAAGGTAATTTGACGTTGCCGCTCAGTTATCATTTTACCCCAGGTGATATTGACGACGGCATTAGTTTGCATATTCCTGTTGGAATTTTGAATCAGATTGAAGACCGTGATTTTGATTGGTTAATTCCAGCACTACGTTTAGAACTTATTATTGCGTTGATCAAAGGTTTACCAAAATCATTACGCCGAAATTTTGTGCCTGCACCTAATTACGCCGAAGCTTGTTTATCAGCCATTAGTGAGTTTAATGGAAAACTAACCGATGCTATTGAAAAACATTTATTAAGAATGACCGGTGTACGTTTACCCGAAGATATTTGGCAAGATGTTGAATTGCCTATTCACTTAACGATGAACTTTAAAGTGATTGACGAAAAAGGGCAGCTTATTAATCAGAGCCGCAACCTAGAGCAGTTAAAAGCATCTTTACAAGGAAAAGTAAAAGCATCGATTAAAAAAGTGGCGGATAAAGGAATAGAGCGAGCACAAATTACCACTTGGGATTTCAAAGATATCCCCAAAGGCTATGAGAAAAATATTGCCAATATTACCATTAAAGCCTTTCCTGCTTTGGTTGATAAAAATAAAACGGTAGCTATTGAGCTATTTGAGCAAGAAAGTTTAGCTGAGCAAGCGATGATCAATGGTGTAAGTCGTTTAATTTTATTAAACATACCTTCTCCGGTGAAATATCTACAACAAAAATTGCCTAATAAAGCGAAGCTAAGTTTATATTTCAATCCGTTTGGTTCAATACCTGATTTATTAGACGATTGTATTGTCGCCGCATGTCAGCACTTGGTTAAAGAGCATGGCGAAATTCCGCGTAACCAAAATGACTTTGAAAAAGCAAAAGACCATGTCCGCGCCGAATTGGCTGACTGTGTGCTCGCATCTGCTTTAAAAGTAGAAAAAGTATTAACGTTAACCCATGAAATAGGTAAAAAATTAAAGGGTCGAATGTCTTTAGAGGTTATTCAAGCACAAGCCGACATCAAAGAACAACTGAGTTTACTGGTGTTCAAAGGTTTTGTGACCGCCTCTGGCCATCAACGATTAGATGATATTGCTCGTTACTTACAAGCGATGTTAAGACGCATGGAAAAGCTGCCTGTTGATCCACACCAAGACCGATTAAAAATGCTAGAGGTTGCGAAAGTGAATGATGTTTATCTCGCGTTACTTGCTAAACAAAATAAAAGTAAACCGGTTGCGGAGGAAATTTTAGCCGTTCGTTGGATGATGGAAGAATTTCGTGTCTCGGTATTTGCGCAAAACTTAAAAACAGCTTATCCGGTTTCAGCAAAGCGAATTTTAAATCATTTGAAAGAAATTTCAGCAAATTAAGCGGGTTTTATCGACAATTTTAACATTGAAAATTTGACAGTAAACACGGCAATGGGTATAAAAGAGTCAGTAAATAAATTCAAATAACAATAGGGAGTAGTAATGGTTAACTTTGATGATAAACGAGACTTCTATCGGATGATGTTAAATAGTGATGTAACAGTAACCATTATCGATGATGAAGCGAATAGCCAAATATTGGCGACTTGTCGTGATTTAAGTGCTACTGGCATGGCCATTGAGATGACACACCCATTAGAGTTGAATACCCATGTTAAAGTTAGCGTGCGCTCTGCGAGTAGTAATGTTCAACCGCTTGAAGTTTTGGGAAAAATAGTACGAGTCACCGAGGAAGGTGATGAGTGCTTTTTAATTGGAATTAATATTGCTGAAATAGATTAGCAATTAGCGGTGTATAATCAAAAAAACGAGCGTAATTCGCTCGTTTTTTAGTTGTTTTTTATTTCGAAAAGTTAACTGACTTGGCAAACTAAGCCTTTCAAATAATAGCCTTCTGGATAATTACTTGAAATAGGATGATCGCCTGCTTGCTGCAAGCGTTCTACAAAGTGCACTTCACGGCGCGCATCAAGCGCAGCGTCAGCAACCACCTTTTGAAATAGACTTGCCTCCATTAAACCTGAACACGAAAAGGTCAGTAGTATGCCATTTGGTTTGAGCAACTGCATCGCTAACATGTTGATGTCTTTATAACCACGACAAGCACCCGTTAATTGCGCTTTAGATTCAACAAACTTTGGTGGGTCTAAAATGATCATATCAAACTGACGTTTTTCTTCACGGTATTGTCTGAGTAACTTAAATACATCCGCTTTAACAAAAGAAACATTCTTATCCTGAAGATTATTAAGCACAATGTTTTCTTGGGCTAAATCGAGTGCTGATTGAGAAACATCAACGTTAATAACCTCTTTGGCATCATTTGCTGCACAATGTAAGGCAAATGTACCCGTATAAGAAAAACAATTAAGCACTGATTTATTCTTAGCATACCGACCGGCAGTTACTCGCGAGTCACGTTGATCTAAATAAAAACCTGTTTTATGACCCTTGGCAATATCAACATTAATTGACAAGCCATGCTCTTTAATAATGCATGCTGTTGAGTCAAGGGGTTCAGTTAACCAGCCTGTAACGGGCTCTAAACCTTCTTTTTTACGTACATCAACATCAGAACGTTCATAGATACTACATTCAGGGTAAAGCTCTTTAATGACTTCAACGAGGGTGTAACGTTGAAAGTCAGCACCTGCACTGAGTAATTGGCAAACAATTAAGTTGTCGTATTTATCAATAGTAATACCGGGTAAACCATCAGATTCACCGGCAATTAAGCGGTAACCGGTTAAGCCACCTTGTTCAATAAACCATTCACGTCTAGATTGAGCGCTTAATAATTTATTACGAAAAAATTCACTGTCAATTTCTTCGCTTTCATTAAAGCTCCACACTCTGACGCGAATTTGCGATTCTGGTGAATAGGCACCGCGAGCA
The DNA here is from genome assembly GCF_014076955.1 of Colwellia sp. Bg11-12. Taxonomy (NCBI): domain Bacteria; kingdom Pseudomonadati; phylum Pseudomonadota; class Gammaproteobacteria; order Alteromonadales; family Colwelliaceae; genus Colwellia; species Colwellia sp. Bg11-12. The sequence goes on along the minus strand of NZ_JACGUZ010000061.1, from coordinate 10,389 downwards.
AGCCATTTTTCCCGGTGATCAAAAACATCTACGGTATCGCCCAACATCGGGTTTCCTTTGATTTTATTGATCGCTTGAGAAAATATCCAAGGATGTTTTCGTAATAAAGACTTCTCTCGGCTTACTTTTAAATAAATTCTTGCTGACATGTGACTATACTTAATAAATTGGAAAATGAAATTGCGCAGAGTGTAGTCAATGCAAAGCTCTGGCGCAATCTTCAAATTAAGTTATTTCAGTCTACGTTAAGGAACAGCAAGTATGAATGTAAGTTATATCGCTCATGTTAGTGGAAAAGTTCAGGGTGTTTATTTTAGAGCGTCTAGCCAACAAGTGGCTATTGATCATGGTTTAAGTGGCTATGCAAAAAATTTAGATGACGGAGATGTAGAAATTTTAATGAGTGGTGAAGAAAAAGATGTCGATAAAATGTTAGCATGGCTATCTCATGGACCGCCAGAAGCTGAAGTCGCGAGTCTAGAAAAAAAACAGGTAAAATGGCAACCACATCACTTTTTTGCGATTAGTTAGCGAATAGCAAACGTAAAAGCGCTTAACAACGTAGAGGTTTATTTGAAGTATATTTCTGTTACCCACGAACAACAGCTCGTATTTGCTGAAACGATATTACCTGAAGTTTTTGCAGATGAATGTTTAATTAAAGTAAAAGCAATCGGTGTAAACCGTGCAGATATTTTACAGCGACAAGGAAAGTACCCAGCGCCTAAAGGTGAGTCATCTATTTTAGGTCTTGAGGTTTGTGGTGAAATTGTTATTTGTGGCAGTGGCGTGCATCAATGGAAAGTGAATGACAACGTATTCGGTTTGGTTGCTGGTGGTGGTTATGCAGAATATGTTGTTATAAAGTCTAGCCAGTTATTTTATCTACCTGCTACCTTTACTTTTGAACAAGGTGCGGCTTGCGCAGAAACGTTTCTAACAGCCTACCAAAGTCTATTCTCAATTGCTCAGTTACAACCTAAACAATCAGTGTTGATACATGCTGGTGCCAGTGGTGTTGGCTGTGCTGCTATTCAACTTGCCAAAGCGAGTGACTGTTTCGTTGTTGTTACTGCAGGTAGTGAAGAAAAGTGTCAAGCGTGCTTAACATTGGGTGCTGATATTGCCATTAATTATCATCAAACAGCTTTTGAGCAATGGCAAAAAGAGTACGTTCATGATGGTTTTAACGTGATTGTAGATTTGGTGGGAGGTGACTATTTGCAAAAAAATATACAGGTTGCAGCAATTGACGGACAGATTGTTTTATTATCAATTATACGGGGCCGCTACTGTGAAAAAGTTGATATGGGTATGATGCTCTCCAAGCGAATTAAATTGAGTGCTTCAACCTTAAGAAATAGAGATTATGATTATAAGGCTGAGTTAGTTGTTAAGTTTAAAGAAGACTTTGGTGAGTTATTCAGTGCAGGACAGTTATTGCCAGTTATTGATACTTGTTACCAATGGCAAAATGCCGATAAAGCCCATCAACAGATGTTGGAGAATGGGAATATCGGCAAGTTAGTACTAACAGTTTAGTTTTTCAGCTTAGCTTTTTACTCAAAGCACTTTATTTTTTAATGCGCATCGCTTGTTTACGGCGAACACCTAAGCCAATAATACCTAAGGCAAAAATGGCTAAAGTAGTAGGCTCTGGTACTACAATGCCTGGATTTGGCGGAGTATCACAATCAGGTCCGGTACATAAACCACCGAAGAATGTGAGGTGAGATAAGCTGCCGTTAGGAGAGACCCATTGACCATTTGTAACCGATACCGCTAAATTCATACAATCAAAGTTTAGATTATCAATTGATGAAGCGTTATTACCCGCAATACAAAAATCATCAGTGGTGTCGGCTGTATCTTCAATGACCCAAAATAAGCGAAAACCATTACTAGATTTTGCGGTCCAAAAGCGAATGTCAGGGTAAGTGTGAACGTCTTCGTTATATGTCCAGGTTCCCGTTGGATTATTAGCAACGTTGTCTGTAAAGACCCAGTCTGATTTAACCACGTTATAGGTGCTACTGGCTGTAAACCCTGAGTTTGCTAAATTAGGACCATCAGTATCGAATTTAGCGATGGTATCCGATAAATATTGTTTAGTGCCATTACTGTCTTCAACAAAAATCTTACAATTATCAAAGCCAGACTTACCATCATAAAAGTATTGGTTATTCTTACCGCCGCCACAATCATTGAAACCGGAAATTAATGCTGATACTTGTGTATAACTAGCAAAACTATTAAATGAAACCATCGCTATCGATGATAAAACTAACAATGTTGTAATATATTTTTTGAGAGCATTAGAATTCATGCGAAATATCCATAAAATTAGATTGACGTGCTATTTATATGAGTTGTTATTGCAAAATTCACGCCATTTAAAATTATTTCATATTATACAATAGCTAAGGTGAGTACTTTTACTAACAACAACATTATTATTCAATAGTTGTAAAGTAACCTGACACAAAGTAAAGGATAAACAGTATGTTGATGACGCTATCAATGTAAACAGAATGATTTTTAATGTAATGAATCTGTTGTTTTGTAATAAATTGGGGTTAATTGTTGAAATATCAATAGATATAAAACACTATCTATACTGTTTATAAATTTCCGAGAAATTAATGTTTCATAAAATGCCAATGACCAAAATATATGTTTTTTTAATGTTGACTGTTCTAAGTCAATTGGTGCATGCCAGTGAACTTGAACAAGCTAATATTGCGTTTAAAGCAAATAATTATAATGAAGCCCTCATACATCTTAAAAACTTAACCCAAAAAGATCCCAATAATTTAGCGGCAAGACTACTTATGGCTGACGTACTTATAGGTTCTTCTAAAGGTGCAGCTGCTGAAGTTGAGCTAAACCTTGCTAAACAACTCGGTGCAGACAAAAATATAACCCTATTATTATTTGCTGAAGCTTACTTACTTCAAGGCAAGTATAGTGAGGTTATCGACCATTTAGATGAATCTGTAAAAGATGAGATGCTGGCGGCTAAAATTTATGTATTAAAAGGGCACGCGCAGCTGGGGTTACGCCAGTTGAAATTATCGGCTGCAAGTTACGAACAAGCATTATCTTTAAATGCAAATAATGTTGATGCAACATTAGGTTTAGCCCAAGTCGCCTTAAATTACTATCAGTTCGATGAAGCACTGGTTCATGTAAATGAGGTACTGAAGGGGTATTACCCTCCAGTAAAAGCTTGGGTATTAAAAGCGAGTATTCACCAAAATATGGCGGAATTTGAGCCCGCGGTAAAAGCGATTAATAGAGCACTGATTGAAAACCCTAGGTACATACAAGCTTTAGTTATACGTGCGAGCCTATTACTTGAATTGCGCGATTATGCTAATGCTCAACTTGATGTTGATACTATTTTAAAACTTTCCCCAAATGAACCTAAAGCACAGTTTTTAGCGGCATTGATAGCGTCAAATAAAAATAATAATATAGACCGTAAGCAGCGACTTTCAAAGCTGAGTGAGACGCTTTCACGGTTAGACAACGATACTTTAACAAGCAACCCAAGTTATTATTATTTGGCGGGTGTTGTTGCCTTTGGACAGGGAAGTTATTCCGCTGCCGAACAATACATCAAAAACTATTTAGAAATTGATCGTTTAAATATTAAAGCAATGACATTTTTAGCCACTATTCATATGGCGATGAATAATTATTCTTCAGCGCATTCCATTTTAAATAAAGCAAATTTACAAGATCAAAACAATCCGAAAGTTCTTTCTCTGCTCGGTTTAGTGAGTACTGAGCTTGAACAATTTGATAAAGCAAAATATTATTTTGAAAACGTTGTTAATTTATTACCTGATTCTTCAATTGCTTCTCAGCAACTCGCTAAAAACAGTATAAATATGGGGCAGTATCAACAAGCCATTGATACATTATTAACGATAAATGCTTCAGCGCAATACCAGTCAACAATTAGTTTTTTACTTGTCCAAGCCTATGTAAAGTCTGGTCAAATCACTAAAGCTTTATCACTTGCTGAAAAGTTGGTACAAGTTGAGCCCAATAATAAAGAATTCATTCATCACTTAGGTTTTATTTATCAAATAGCTGCAAAGTATCCAGAGGCAAAGCAGGCGTTTGAAAAAGCTCTGCTCATTGATAGTACACATACTAAATCAATTGTGAGCCTTGCAGAAACAATGCAGGCGATGGGTGAGACTCAAGAATCTTTTGATATTTTAGAGCAGGCGTTACTGATACAAGCAAATAATAGTCAACTTATTAATGCTTTAGGGAAAAGCTATGTGAGAAATCGCCAATATAAGCAATCAGTTATATGGTTTGAAAGAGCTTATCAGTTAGATAATAATATAGTGTTGCTTAAGCAGTTGTCTTTTAGCTACATGGCTGCAGGAAAGGCAATTGAAGCGATTGAAATTATAGAAAGCTACTTAATCAATAATGAAAAAACAGCTGATTTATATATCTTACTCTCCCAATATTACCAACATCAGAAAAATATAGATAAAGCGCTACAGAGTTTTAATAGCGCCTTAAGACTTGAAGGTGATAAAGGTGAAATATATTACTTGATGGCTCAATTTTATCAAAGGCAAAACAAGCAGAATGATGCTATTGAAATGTATAAAAAGTCTGCGGTTTGGTCTGAGAACAAAGAATTACCCCTTGTTGCGGTAAGCCAATTACTAAATCAACAGAGGAATCCTCTCGAAGCCATTAATGTAGTTGGACAGTTTTTAGAAGAAGAGGATTATTCAATAGAATTAACTCTCGTTGTAGCAAACGCCTATTATTTGTCAGGTCAATATAACAAGGCAGAGAGAAGCTATAAGAAGTTATTGCCGATAGTTCAAACGACAGAAAAATTTCGTGACAATACTATTGTTGGATTAAGTCTAGTTTACCAAGCAAAGAAGCAAAAAAGTAGAGCGATTGACCTACTTGTTAATGCCGTAGAGCAATACCCTGATAGTTTCTTAATCAACACTTCACTTGCTGAAATACATATAAATGAAAGTGAATGGAAACTCGCCTATGCTATTTATCTTAAACTATTAAATAAACATTCTCAGCAAGCTGTTTTACTTAATAATGCTGCGTTTGTAGCTTCAAAACTATCACGTTTTGAAGAGGCAAAAATGCATGGTTTAGCATCTCTGAAAATTATAAATAATCACCCTGACTCTCTTGATACCTTAGGTTGGATTTATTATCAAACACAAGAATTTGATAAAGCATTGCCTTTATTTAGGCAAGCGCTTGCACTAGATTACTCTAAAGTTGAAATTAAATATCATTTAGCGTTAACCCTCAAAGCTCTTAATCGAGAAAAAGAGGCTTTTAATACCTTATTAGAAGTGGTTAATAGTAAACGTGATTTTCCAGAGAAAAATGAAGCTCAACAATTGTTAAAATTATGGGCTGAGGCTTTACGTACTGATAATGATATTTAAATATCATTATCATGTTCTAAAGCAAGTCAGATAAAGGACTTCTAACGCCATTAGCCCCGTGCTCAAGTACATGGGTGTATATTTGTGTTGTGCGCAGATCACTATGACCGAGTTGCTCTTGAACTGTTCTTATATCTGCGCCACGTTGTAACAAATGAGTGGCGAAGGAATGCCGTAAAGTATGACATGTTATTCTTTTATCTAATTTTAATTGATCTCCCGCTTTCTTTACTGATTTTTGAATACTACTCTCATTTAAATGGTTACGTCTAAGGCTGTTTGAATTTGGGTCAATACTTAAACGTGTAGAAGGAAATAAATATTGCCATTTTAATTCTTTTGCTGCTGATGGGTATTTACGACTAAGTGCATTAGGTACCCAAACACCTTTATATTCAATGTTTTGTAAATCTATATTATGATATTTTTTCACACTGTTAATTTGCAGGTAAAGTTCAGGTATAAGCTCTGTTGCTAGGGTTACTCTTCGGTGCTTATTTCCTTTACCATTCCAAACAGCAATACAGTGATAGTCAAAATCGATATCTTGAACTCTGAGGCGAATAGCCTCCATAAGCCTTAAACCACTGCCATATAAAATGCTTACTAATAAATGATGCTGTGGTGGAACTTGAGACAATAATTTCATTACCTCTGTAGGTGTAAGTACATCGGGTAATTTTCTAGACCGTCGACTTAAGTTAAAGTTTAGCTTTAAACTTAATTCGTTTTTTAAAACTTCTTTGTATAAAAAAGCTAAAGCGTTAAGTGCTAGTGACTGTGTTGCAGATGAGACATTTTGTTGATTAACCAAATAACTTAAGAACCTTTCTACTTCAAAATCGCCCATTAGAGCGGGATGCGTTTTATTTGAATAGTTGATAAAGTATTTTATCTAATGGATATAAGTTTCTATTGTTCTTTTCGCATATCGTAAGTTTCGCATATGCTCGATAACACTCATTAAAAAAGGCGATTTTGCTTCCATAATATCAAATCCGTGTACTGTGCTTATATACAGCTTAGGCTGTGTTCAGTTCTTTTGCCAATAAAACGATAATTTCTTTGTTGACCATTGGAAATATTTAAAAACAAAAAAATGGTATTGTTGTTATTAGGTTATAAAATATGATAATAATAACCCCACTATAAGAGGAATGAGAGGGAGCGGACAATGCTTACTTATTCTTCCTAATAAACTGTTAGGTATACAACCAAAGGGGTAGGTTTGAATTATTTAAATTGGATGAAAAAAACATTTCCTGAGCTAACTGAAACTCCAGAAGAGACCTTTCAATCTTATATACAGAAAGCAGAATCTGATACCGAAATTTTAAGATTATGTATTATGTATGCTGGAACTCTTATTTTTTTCATTCCGTTTAGCTTGTACCAAGCTATAACGGAAGTACCGTTTTACCTTGATCCATGGTATTGGTTATTGCCAATAGCTTTTTTTAAAGTCGGCGGTTTTATTTATCTTTATTGTGAACAAAAATTAATTAAAAACCGCCTGAAAAAAATAGTTCAGTTAAAGTATACCTAACAAGGCACTCAAGAGGGAAAATTTACAGTTGGCTGTTTTCACTCCGTATCAACATTTTAGCCAACTGCAAATTTCCCCTTAGTGGGGCGTTATGTGCACTATGAAGTTTAAATGGAATTACGGATGTCTAATAAAAACAAAATGACTGATGCTCAATTCTCTTTGATGATCTCTTTAATTTCGCAATACACGGAATCAGAAATGGATCAATTTGAGCTTTGGAAATTTAAAAGTAAATTTGGGGAAACGTTCGTAAATATTTCTTTATCACCATTAGGTGATGGTTCAGCATATACTGATGTATCGAACGCTATAAAGCCAAATCCTAAATAGACGGCACATAACAAGTTACTCAAACGGACGCTAAACAGTTGGCTAGCTTCGTTCCTCGCAATTTTAGCCAACAATTTATCGCCGCTTAGTAAGGCGTTAGGGTGTCAATGTTACGTAAGTTCTCTATTCACATAATAGCTTTGAGTTTTTGCTCACTGACGCCAACGTTATTGGTTGTTGCATATTTCATAATTGGTGCATTTTTTACTTCATCATTAGATTCAGTTGGTCAGCAGCTTCTTAGTATGTCTATGTTTATTACATTTGTTGCAGCAGGCCACGCTGTTATTTTGGGTTTGCCAACTTCTATTATAGTTAAATGTTATATGGGTTTTACCTACAAAGTAGCTGCTCTGTGCGGTTTTCTGGTTGGGGTTCTTCCTATAGCCATATTCACTTGGCCCTTGCAATATGGTTTAGATTCATCTTCAACAATAAATGGTGTCCAAACGTTGGTTAATGGAATACCTACAATGGCAGGTTGGTTATCTTACATTCAAGGTGCTGTAATCTTTGGTTTTCTTGGTTTAGTAAGTGCATTGGTGTATAACTATTTAATAATTGTGCAAGAACACCCTAACAAGCAAATCAACAAGGACACGTAACAGTTGGCTACGTTTCGCTTCGCTACACAATTTTAGCCAACCATTACTTAGCCTGTTATTTGGGCGTTAGCTTTCTTTGTTGCTATGGTCACTTATCGAGGAATATATGGTTATATTTATCACATCAAAATCTGCTTATTCTGAGATGAAAAGTTTAATTTTGAGTAAAGAGCATCCTATTTGGCTAACTTGTAATGTCCTTACGGATAAAGAATATGAAGCGTTGTGGAAAAGTGGAGTCAATGCATCAGTTTTAGATTATGAAGTAGATACTGAAAACAATGACGATATGGATTGTGCTATGTCTACAATAAAAGAACACCATTTTGGTCAAAATATTTGGGTTCAAATAAATAACGAAAGCTAACAAGAAATTCAACAAGGACAAAAAACAGTTGGCTTTTTGTTCACTACGTTCACTTATTTTAGCCAACAATTTTTTGCCTGTTAATTAGGCGTTATATGCCAGGGAACTCGCGTTGATTGAACATTCAAATTTAACTAAATTACTTGCATACACTTGTGCGATTATCCTAACCCCTATATTTATAGGCGGATCGTTTGGATATCCGTACATTATGATTACTAATGATGTAAGTTATGAATTAGGCCCTTTATTGCTACTGATTGTGATTTGTATAGGGCTGGCATTTTATTGTCTGAGGGTTTTCTATTTATTGATGCGTTTTTTAACCACTCTCAACCATAAAGTAGAGTACGACGATATTGGAATCACATTATATCAAAGCTCTCAGACATCAAAATTAACTTGGGATAAATTGGCTAAGTCTAAAGGTTATAAAGACTGCCAAATATTTTGTTTAATAGATGAGTCAGGTAATCACTTAATGTCTATTTGGGAGTTAGCGAACAATTACAGTGACTTTCGCGAGAGAGTGGCTGAAAAACTTGGCATATAACAAGCCATTCAAGCAGGACAAATAACAGTTGGCTATTTGCTCCTTCGTCGCTTATTTTAGCCAACTATCATTTGCCTCTTAATGAGACGTTAGGTGTTTTCAGATGGTTCCGTTTAGCGATATCCTATTTAAGCAACAAGCATATTGGATTTCTGAATTACAAGTGGATACATTAGTGCCATCTGTATTTTTACAGTTAATCTGTAATCCTGAAACTAACGATAAGGAATGCGACGTCATTTTTAAGTCCGTATCAGATGTTAATATCAACTATTACGGTGATTCTGATGAAACTAAAGAAGAGTATCTATGCACGTTAATCGATGTCTCGGATAATATAAAAGATGGCAAACACTACTATTTAATACTTACTGATACTATCGAGCTTTCGTTCTGTACACCTGAAACGCCAATTATTTATTGGCAAAATCCTGATAAACCATATCAGACATGGGAATCAGAGAAGGTAGTGTGGAATAAAATCACCTAACAAGCCATTCAAGCAGGACTTTTAACAGTTGGCTAGGTTCCGCTTCGCTTCACATTTTAGCCAACAATTAAAAGCCTCTTAATGGGGCGTTAGGTGGCACCACTTTTCTGTTTTAATGGTTAACCAACTTATGTGTTTATATACTTAGTTTGGTGGTAATTCTGTTTCGTGGGTTTTCGCCAAAGCATTTATAAAATGTCGCGAATCATTGTCGAGAGTCCAGCAATAACATTTGTGTTGTGCGCTAAAACTCCTTTTGTGTCATGGCTCAAAATAATGTTTTGGCATTTAGCCGTGGTGCGGTTATATTAACTTTCGAAGTTTGCTTTAACTATTTGGTTTCATATTAAATTTAACCTAACAAGCAATTCAAACGGACAAAAAACAGTTGGCTGTTTTCATTTCGTTCAACATTTTAGCCAACTAATTTTTGCCGCTTAATATGGGCGTTATATGCAAAGGATGTTATGCAGTCATTCAAATACTTAATCTCAGCTCTAGTAATTTCATCTTCTAGCAGTTTTGCTCAAGATACCAAATGTGAAATATCAGGAACTTGGAAACATGCAGATAAAAATGCTTGGCTAGAAATTAATTTAACGACTAAAACGGTTAACGTTAAATCTCACTTAGATAATCCGAAAGCTAACGGCCTTACTGTAATAAAAAACTTAAAGCCAAATTGGTCAGGCCAAATGTATAATGCAAGCACTGGTGGTTATGTTCCTGTTCGTCTAACTTTTAATAGTTGTGAGCAGCTTAAAGTAACTGATAATGGCGTAAATATTCTTACGTTAAACCGAGAGTAATTGCATATAACAAGCCACTCAAGCAGGACAAATAACAGTTGGCTTTGTTCGCTTCGCTCTCTATTATAGCCAACTATTATTTGCCTCTTAGTGGGGCGTTAGGTGTAATCGCCACTTCGTTTTAATTGTTTAAAGCATTTGCCAATTTAATCTAGCGTTTGTGTTTTCTAAATATGGTTTTGGAGTGTTTCGCCAAGCTCTACGTCATTTACGCCAAT